>JAFQGP010000114.1 GCA_017415485.1 Clostridia bacterium | reverse complement strand
GGAATTATCACCCGCGACGATCAATGAAGTTGGCGTTCTGGTTGCAAGGAATTTAACCGACGGCCATACCGCGAGCAGAATAACGCAAAACAGCCAAACGACTGCCCATATCAATGTAATCGGATCAAATGATACGGATCCTCCAAGTACGGCAGAGATCAGCAACTGAATCAATAATGCTACTATCAAAGACGGGATAAACGTCAGTAATGCTATTGAAAACAGCTCCCACGCGGCGGTGTGGAACAGCTTCTCGAAATCCGCGCCGAAAGACATATATACCCCGTATCTGAATTTGTAATGATTGATACGGATGTTATAGAGGATCAGAAGTATCAATGCGGAAAGGAGTCCCATAACCAAAATTATCGGGACAAACAATACTCTCGATTGAGTTATCTTTTCAAGATACTGAACTCTCGGGCTGTAAGTTGCTTTTGCATTTTCTCCTATTATCGGGTACTTCAATAAGAAAAGCCGAGCTTGAGATTCATCATCGGAATTCATTTTTATTCTGACCTCATACATTTCTCTGCCGGAGCCATTTTTGTAGGATGAATACTCATAGGATTCATAAAGCCTGTCTTCCACGTCAAAAGTATCTGTAATTATGAATGTTTCATTATAATACGCGGACCATTCATCGCTCGTCATACCGTCGATCTTGATATGATAGTCTGCTGCTGCGTAAGCTTCTTGCTTTATTGTGGAAGCGCGCGATTCCATCATAAGCGAAGGGCACCAGAACAGAAGCTGCACAAGCACCATTGCAAGGAAGAATACTCCGAATTCGCGGAAACCGCTTATGACACTACGGAAACCGTGTTTGAGATTTGATAATGTGAAAAATCGCGTGACAAAACCCACCGCGTCTTTAATCGCCTGACGCGGCGTATATCTTACGAGTTCATGATCAACGTATTTGCCTTTTTTGTGAGCCATCTGCCCCTCCTTATCAATACAGTCTTAACGACGCAACTACTTTACCGAGTATTGCTACGCTCTCCGAGATGATAGGCTCCATTGTCTTATTTTCCGGCTGAAGACGGTAATGTCCGTCCTCTTTATAGAATGTTTTAACCGTCGCTTCGTCTTCAATGAGAGCAACAACTATTTCGCCGTTTTCGGCGTAAGTGCGCTTATCAACGATTACCACATCTCCGTCGAGTATTCCGGCGTCAACCATACTTTCGCCTTTAACATTGAGGGCAAACAGATTATCGGGACGGCATCCTACCGACGAAGCGCAGAAGCTGATATATCCTTCAAAATCTTCCTGCGCAAGGATCGGCTTGCCAGCGGTAACTTTACCCACGAGTGGGACTTGATTGGAGGCTCCGATTCCATCCATATGTATCGCGCGGCTCTTTCCGCCGTCGCGTGTGATAAGCCCGCGGTCTGCAAGTCTTGTCAGATACATATGAACCGTGGAAGTACTTTTGAAGTCAAGGGCGTCGCGGATATCGCGCACGCTGGGGGCATAGCCGTTGTCACTCAAGCTGTTCTTTATATACTCGAATACAGAGCGTTCTCTTGGGGTCATATCTTTCATATCAATTTTCTCCGTTAATCATAATACCATTTTTTGCCTAATTTGATCGCAAAATTTTTCTTAATTATATTATATCAAATTTTTAGACAAATTGCAAACATTTGTTCTTAAATTTTTATATACAAGTTGCATAAAATTTCAAGCACTCATTTGGGCAACATGTTAAAAAAATGTAACATTTACAACTCTCTATTGCTTTTTTGCTTATAATATTGTAAAATAATATAGCAAAGGCACTGCCTTTAATTAACATAGAAAATCTATTCAAGGAGAATAAAAAAGAATGACCAACAACAAGTATGTCCTTAACTGGATCGACGAGATGGCAGCCATGACCAAGCCCGACAAGATCGTATGGATCGACGGCACCGAGGAACAGGCTGAGGCTCTCAGAGCAGAGGCTTGCTCCACCGGCGAGATGATCAAGCTGAATCAGGAGCTCCTCCCCAACTGCTACCTGCACCGCACCGCTGTAAACGACGTTGCACGTGTAGAGGGCAGAACCTACATCTGCACCGAAAAGAAAGAGGATGCAGGTAACATCAACAACTGGATGGCTCCTGCCGAGATGAAGGAAAAGCTCTTCAAGCTCTACCGCGGCTCCATGAAGGGACGTACCATGTACGTTATTCCCTACTCCATGGGCGTTGTAGGCTCCAGCTTCGCTAAGTACGGCATCGAGCTTACCGACTCTATCTACGTCGTTCTCAACATGCTCATCATGACCCGCGTTGGCACCAATGTCCTCGAGGCTCTCGGCGACAGCGCTGACTACATCAAGGGTCTCCATGCAAGAGCTGACATCGACGAGGAAAACCGTTACATCACTCACTTCCCCGAGACCAATGAGATCATGTCCGTCAACTCCGGTTACGGAGGAAACGTTCTTCTCGGTAAGAAGTGCTTCGCTCTCCGTATTGCTTCCTACCTCGGCCGCAAGGAAGGCTGGATGGCTGAGCATATGCTCATCCTCGGCGTTGAGTATCCCAACGGCGACATCAAGTACATCACCGCTGCATTCCCCTCTGCTTGCGGTAAGACCAACCTCGCAATGCTCATTCCTCCCGCAATCTACCGCGAGAAGGGTTACAAGGTTTGGTGCGTAGGCGACGATATCGCTTGGCTCCGTGTCAACAAGGAAGACGGCAAGCTTTATGCTGTCAACCCCGAGAACGGCTTCTTCGGCGTTGCTCCCGGTACCAACGAGAAGTCCAACCCCAACGCTCTTCACACCTGTATGCGTGACACCATCTTCACCAACGTTGTTCACAACACCGAGAACAACACCGTTTGGTGGGAAGGTCTCGATAACAATCCTCCCACACCCGGCAACGCTATCGACTGGCAGGGCAGACCTTGGGACTGCACCAAGTTCGATAAGAAGGATAAGTCCACCTGCGGCGCTCATCCCAACAGCCGCTTCACCGCTCTCGCAAAGAACTGCCCCTGCATTTCTTCCGAGTTCAACTCCCTCAAGGGTGTTCCCGTTTCCGCGATCGTATTCGGCGGACGCCGCGCAAAGACCGCTCCCTTGGTTTACCAGTCCTTCGATTGGAAGCACGGTTCCTTCGTTGGTTCTATCATGGCTTCCGAAACCACTGCTGCAGCTGCAGGTGCAGTCGGCGTAGTTCGTCGCGACCCCATGGCTATGCGTCCCTTCGTCGGTTACAACATGGGTGACTACTGGAAGCACTGGATCGAGATGGGCAAGGTTATCCCCAACGCTCCCAAGATCTTCCACGTTAACTGGTTCCGCACCGATGACGAAGGCCACTTCATTTGGCCCGGCTTCGGCGACAACCTCCGCGTTCTTGACTGGATCCTCGCTCGTTGCGAAGATAAGGTTGACGCTGTTGAGACCGCTATCGGTTATGTTCCCAAGGCAGAGGACATCAACATTGAGGGGCTTGAGGATATCACTCTTGATACCATCAAGGAGCTTCTTACCGTTGATAAGGCTTCCTGGCTTGAGGACGTTGAGAACATCAAGGAATTCTACGCTCTTGTTGGTGACCGCGTTCCCGCAGAGATGTACGAAGAGCTTGCTGCTCTCGAGGCAAGACTTAACGCTTAAGTTTAATTCTTATAATAATAACCCCGACCGAATCGGTCGGGGTTATTGGTTTATTTGGTAAGTTCTTCAACTTTAATGAGATTGGTATTTCCCGATTTACCTGTAATATCGCCGCCGGTAACGACTATCTTGTCGCCCTTGGAAAGTGAGAACACTTCTGCAGCGGTGTTCTTCGCAATGTAGAACAGAACGTCGATCGACGTGTACTTGTCACAGATGACGGGTGTTACGCCCCAGGAAAGGGCAAGCTTACGCCAAGTAATCTCGTTTGTGGTAAGTCCGATTATCGGCACGGGTGCGCGGAATCTGGAAACAAGGCGCGCGGTCATTCCCGAAAGCGAGCAGGCTACGATCGCCTTTGCGTCGATATCAATAGCCATCGCGCAGGTAGCGTGAGAAATAGCATCCACAGAATTTTTGATCTTGAACTCGGATGCATAGAACTTTGAAGCATAGTCAATATCGCTCTCCGCAGTTTCGGCGATCTTTGCCATAGTTTTTACGGTCAGAACCGGATATGCACCAACTGCGGTTTCGCCCGAAAGCATGATCGCGCTTGTGCCGTCATAGACAGCATTTGCGACGTCGGATATTTCAGCTCTTGTCGGGCGGGGATTGTGTATCATTGACTCAAGCATCTCGGTTGCTGTTATAACTCGCTTTCCAAGCAGGCGGCATTTTGTGATAAGATGCTTCTGAATCGCAGGAAGCTTTTCAAAGGGGACTTCAACTCCCATATCACCGCGGGCAACCATAATACCGTCGCAATGCTCGCATATTTCTTCGATGTTGTCATATCCCGATTGATTTTCGATCTTCGCGATCAGGTCAATATAACCGCCGCCGATCTCGGAGAGGTAATTTCTTATGTCGATCAGATCCTGCTTGCATGATACAAAGGAGCAAGCAACGTAGTCAACTCCGTGTTCAACACCGAAACGCAGATCGGATTTATCTTGTTCCGACAGATACTCCTGCTTGAGGTGCTTACCGGGGAAACTCATACTCTTTCTGTCCGAAAGCTCTCCGCCGCAGTCAACGGTACAATTAATATTGCCACCTTCGATGCTCTCTACCGTGAAGATCAACAGACCGTTGTTCAAAAGGATCTTATCGCCAACCTCAAGTTCTTCGTTAAGATGCTTATAGGACACGGACACTGCGTTCCGGTTGCCGACTATTTCATCCGTGGTAAAAGTAAATTGGTCACCGTCGTTGAGGAAAATCTTTCCGTTTTCAAACGTTCTTATGCGAAATTCGGGGCCCTTGGTGTCAAGCATTATCGCTATCGGAAGGTTAAGCTCGGTGCGCACCTTCTTGATAGCATTTATTCTTCTTGTATGCTCTTCGTAGGTTCCGTGAGAAAAGTTCAGACGGGCGACATTCATTCCCGCAAGGCAAAGGCCGCGAAGAACCTCTTCGCTTTCGCTTGCAGGGCCTATGGAACAGACAATTTTTGTTTTTCTCATATCTTTACCGCCTTAGTCAGAGCTTGTCTTCTTGATCTCATTGAGCTCTTTGATAAAAGTCTCGATATCCTTGAATTCGCGGTAGACGCTTGCAAAACGGACGTATGCAACGTCGTCAGCCTCCTTGAGCTTTCTCATAACCATTTCGCCGAGATCTCCCGAGGTGACCTCTTGTCTGAGCGAGTTGTGAAGCTCGGCTTCGATTTCGGATGCGATCGTTTCGGCATTCACGGGACGTTTTTCGCACGCCTTCAGGAGTCCGGAAAGAAGCTTCTGACGGTCAAAGAGCTGTTTGGAGCCGTTTTTCTTGATAACGATGGTCTGTACAGATTCCACGACCTCGAACGTTGTAAAACGCTTCTGACAAGCCATACACTCACGACGGCGGCGAATATTGTTGCTTTCAACATTTTGGCGTGAATCAATGACCTTGCTTTCAAGGCATCCGCAATGAGGACATTTCATACAAATCACCAATCCTTTCAAATTCAAATAGTATTACATAATAATGATACCATATTTTTTGTGATTTGTAAATAGTTTATTTGAATTTTTCCGATTTACTTTGCCATATCTTCGGCTATATCCTCAAGCGTGCAAGGAGTTACCGTGTTTTCAACCACTGAATCAAATATCGAAGCTGCGCGCTTTTTATCCGTGCCGAAGAAGCTTACTCTGCTTTCCTCCCTGTTTTGAATTTTGATCGCATATACAGGACGAAATCCGCTGCCCAAAGATAGTAAAGTGTATTCAACATCCATACCATCTATTTCCGCCGATGCATTCTTTATCACGCTTATTCCCTTCTTATCGTTGAATTTCATTATATTCTCCCTTCGATCTTGCTTTTTTAACAATATTATACATAATGCCAAAAACTATTATCTTGAATCGTTTCGCGGATATTATAGTGCAACATTAACAAAAATATCCGTTATTCTGACAATCGCGAGTGTTTTGAACGACATTTGATATGACATTTTCAAGAAAAAATGAATAACCGATCCTGCGGTATTGAGGCAAAATTAGAAGAAATGAGAAGTTTTTACTCACTATTGTATATTGATGTAAACAATTACCGCTTGAAATCAAGCTTTATTCATTGTATAATACAATATATTTGGAGTTTTAGCTAATAGTTCTTTGTATATTTTTCAAATATTCATTGGAAGGAGAGAACAATATTGTTTAGGAAATTCTTATACCGTATGCTCGAAGGATTCTCAAAAATGAGCAGGTTGCCGGTCGATTTCTTCAAATCCGGAGCAAGTCTTACTTTACTTGCGCTTTCGGGAATATATTTGCTTTGTGATGAGGAAGTTGCAGGAGGCGGAATTGGCGTAGAAATATACTATGCACCGATGCTTGATTACATACTGACTACGTTTATGATCTTTTGGGTGGGGATGTTCCTGCTTGACATTACCGAAAAAGAAATCACCGCCGGTAAACACCGACGGTGATATATTTATTCTACATATTCTCCAAAGATCTCAAGAATACGTTTTTCAGCTTCATACGGATCGAGCTTATCTGCTGCATATGCTTTTTGGAGCAGCGAGTTCGGGAGATACTCATCGTACTTATCAAACACGGGATTCTCTGCAGAAGCTATAACAGAAAGCGGATCGATTCCGTTGCGTTTAACTTCTTCGGCAAGTCCGCGGGCGAGGATGTAATCATTGCCCTTTTCCATTTTGAACGTAATGTAAGCACCCGCCTCGTGCTCGATACCGCTGATCTTGTATTCGTATGCGTGTGCGGCGAGGAATTTGCGGAAGGTTCTGAATGATCTCGTGCCGAGCCACGGAAAGATGCACCAGGAATAGCCGCCGAGGTGAACTATCGAATGTTCAAGCATACCCGTGTTTCTTGCAAGATGTCGGGCGACTTCAAGCCTATGCGCGGCATTTGGCTTGAGATAAGGATAAACAACGTCCTCTTCAAGAACGCGGCGCATTCTTTGCAGGATCTTTGTATGGATCTCGCCATAATCGCCGGGCCAGGAGACCTCCATTTTTCCCTCGACGGGCTTAACGTAGATCAGTTTTCTTGCAACATCAAGCTCTTCAACCTCCCACACTCTGCCTGCAAGCGCAAATCTGTCGCCGACGGGAGGGGGCGTTGTGATGGTTCCGATCTCTTCGGATTCGTGACGGACCGTGAAATCCTCGCTATCCTTAAATACGGCGTAAAACTTAAAGCTTGAGATCAATCGCTCGCCGGCAAGACCGACTATGAGCCCCTTTTCTTCCGTCATCTCGATATAATCATTTTCGATCATAGAGATCATCAGCGTTTTGTAATCCTCTTTGCTGATGCCCGAAAGCGGGGGCAGTGAAAGAACTCTCTCCGCAAGTGCTCTCGGTGTAAGTTCTCCGCTTGACGCAAGGACACTTAAAGTCTGATGAAAAGCGAGGCTGAAGGGCATTTTCTTGATCATAGGGGGTTCGATGAATCTTTCTTCAATATATAGCTGAACGATCGCTATTGCGCGTAGCAATTCCCACGGAAACAACTGAGGCAGCGGGGTGTTGGGCAATGGATTTTCCTCGCGAAAGACAAGCATCATTTCGGGAGGCTGACCGCGTCTGCCCGATCTTCCGAGACGTTGAAGCAGGCTCGACACAGAATTCGGCGAAGAATTTTGAACAACTCTTTCGAGCTTTCCAATGTCAATGCCAAGCTCCATTGTCACGGTGGCGCAGGTCACAGCGTGGATATCCTCGTCCTTCATCTTCTGCTCAGCTTCTTCGCGGATGGAGGCTGAGAGATTTCCGTGGTGGATAAGGAATATATCCTTATCGCCTCGATTTTTAGCTATCTGGCGCAGGGTTGCAGTTACAAATTCCGTTTCTTCGCGCGAATTTGAAAACACGAGCGATTTTTTATCTCTTACGCAATCATAGATATATTCATATCCCGAGTCGATCTGCGCGCGCTTTTTGGGAGTACCGGAATCTTCGGGCTTCTTCTCTCCTTCGGCTTGCACATGATCGTCGTTTTGTATATAAAAATGCTCCATGCCTAGACGCCAGCGCAGCTTTTGGGGAGTAAGCGCAGGGATATCGGTATCTCTGCCGCTTCCCGCAGAAAGCCAGGCGGCGGCAAGCTCTGTGTCACCGACTGTTGCGGAAAGGCCTATTCTTCGCGGATGATGACCGATCAATCTGCCGAGTCTGCAAAGCTGACAGATGATCTGATTTCCTCTGTCAGAGCCTGTAAGAGTATGGATCTCATCGATTATTACAAACTCAAGTCCGTGAAAAAGGCGGATGAGATCGTTCGATCTGTTCATAAGCATAGATTCGAGCGATTCGGGAGTTATCTGCAATATTCCGCGAGGCTTTTCGAGAAGTTTCTTTTTGTGCGATTGTGCGACATCGCCGTGCCAATGAGTTACCGGGATGCCGGAAATATCAAGCAATTCCTCGATGCGTGAAAATTGGTCGTTTATAAGGCTTTTTAGAGGAGCAATATAGAGTACCGCGACACTTTCAGGGAGATTGCCCTC
Source organism: Clostridia bacterium (assembly GCA_017415485.1). Taxonomy (GTDB): domain Bacteria; phylum Bacillota; class Clostridia; order Oscillospirales; family CAG-272; genus CAG-390. Next base: position 3,746 of record JAFQGP010000114.1, on the reverse strand, counting down.
AAGCATTGTGAGTATCGGGAAGAACGCGGCTTCGGTTTTTCCCGATGCGGTGGAAGAGGTCAGCAGAAGGTTATTTTGAGTATAAAAGATAGACTCTGCCGCAAGCAGTTGGATCTCGCGCAACGCTTCCCAGGAATGTTGATAGATATATTCGCGAATATAATCCGGGAAACGTTCAAATACACTTTCGTTTCTGTCCATTTTGATCCCCCTTAAAAATCAATATCTGCGGGATCAAACTTGGATCGAGGCGCATCTGTGGGAGCGGGTGCTTCAGGCTCATCTGTTTTGAGAGTGACCGCTGTGCCCACTATTGCATCAAAATCAACGTTCGGGTTCTGCATAAGAATATTGAGCAACGTCATATAATCTCGCAGCATTTCACGGGGAGTTATCATACTGTTTGCGCCCGCTCTGTCAAGGCAGATCTGAACGAACTTGACTTGCTCGTCGCGGGAAATGCGGGGCTCCCAATTAAAGTTTTGAGCGTGGAGCGACGTCATTCTGACCACAAGAGCCAAAAGTTCATCATCGGAAAGTCTTGTCAGTCTGATGACGGGACCAACGAAGTTCTTGTGCTTTTCGGAAGAAAAACGGCTGTCGCAAAGTCGGCTGCGGAGCGCCTCATAGCTGAACAAGCCCCGGCGTTGATCTTCGAGGAATTGAGGCGTTCCGCCAAGTACAAGTCCAAGATGAGGCGCACGCCCCTGAAGGGTATCATTGAACATTGAAAGTATTTTTTCGTAATTATTCTCGCGCGATACTCTGTGGGGGATTTTATAAAGGTTGACGCATTCGTCTATGAAAACGAGCAAACCTCTGTAGCCCATCGCGCGTGAAAGCGACGCCCAAAGCTTGAGAAAATCATACCAGTTGTTGTCGCCGATAATGGCTGACACGTCAAATCCGAGCTCACGGCGGGCTTCTGTTTTGGTCGAAAATTCACCGCGAAGCCAGCGCAGACATGCGGCAGCGCGAATATCGTCGCCGCGCTGTGTTGCGCGGTAGTATTCTCCGATAACGCGCGAAAAATCAAAGCCGCCGACAAGGAATTCTATCTCGCGCAAACTTTCAAAGAGTTTGGCATCGAGCTTTGCGGAAAACATGGGCGAATCGGGTGTGATGCCCTCTGAGATCAATTCTCCTTGAAGCGAGAACACCCATTTAGCAATTATTTTCGGCATAGCGCCGCCGTCGGGAGCTGCTTTGGACGCAAGGTTCTTCATCAGCTCGCGGTAAGTTGCAACTCCTGCACCGCCGCTTCCGTAAAGTCTGCGCTCGGGCGAAAGGTCGCAATCTGCGGTGAGAAAATCGCGTTCAAGCGCATATCCTCTGATAAGCTGCATCAAGAAGCTTTTTCCGCTTCCATAACGTCCGACAAGGAAACGCATGCTGCCGCCGCCCTCGTTCATCAGCTCAAGGTCGGAAAGCAATGCGGCGATCTCGTCCTGTCTGCCAATGGCGATATACGGTGCTCCCGAGCGCGGAACAACGCCCGCGGAGACAGAAGATATAAGCGAAGCAAGTATCCTCTTGGGTATAATTTGTTTCTTGTTATCCGTCATAATTCAGCGCTCCTTTCGTTTCTTCAATATAATCATCAAGCACCACGTATCCCATTCCTACATCTTCGAGAAGGATGTCACCTCTGATATCCGCGGAAAGAGTATTTATCTTATCCGCAATTACATCTGCAAGAGAGCCTGCCTCTGAGGCTATTCTTCCCTGCTCGGCAAAATCTTCGGATAGTGCGGCTTTAATGAACGCCGTTTCAATCTCGCCGAGAGAGGCGAAGAAATCATCTTCATTCTGCGGCGGAGTGGGTACGGCTTCCTCTATTATTGTATTTTCTGTAATTTCTTCGTCTTCCGAAAAAGCCTCAACGAGTTTTCCGGTCGTCTCCCAGGATAGAGATTCGATCTGTGAAGCGGATTCGAAAGACAGACCTTTCGATATCGGCTCATAGAGCTTTTCGTATTCGGGGATCTCGTCCTGAATGCTCGGGTGAATAGTTTGAACCGGTAATTCTGCAGAAAAATATTCGTCAGCGAGTTTCTTGATCTCTGCCGGCAGGGCGTTTACCGAAAGTCTTGATTTCACTCCTATATGAGCACGAATCCGATTTTCCGCATATTTAAGGATATCTGTGACGATAAATCTTAATTCGTGCGAGTGCGAGAAGGAGCAGAATTCGATCTCTATGCGTTTTTTCACGCGAGGCGTGCAGAGGGCGCCCGTATATGAATCGCGCTGACTGCGGCTGTCCTGGAGCTTCAGGCCTGCAAGTTCAAAGGGATGCGAGGGGTCGTTTGATCTTGAAATGATATAAGCAAGCACTCCCCTCATATGTTTTTTGTAGATCGGCAGATTTTCGCCTACGGCGAATTTGCTTTTCTTATAATTGTAGTTAGAGCAATGGCGGATAAGAAGCGCGGCAAATGCATCGGAATCGCCTACCGCATCGGCATAGAACTCGCGAAGTCCCGCAGTTGCGGGAAGCGAATTGCCAACTTCGCCGAGAATATCGCTCGGCGGCGACACCCTCTCGATCATACACATATCGAATATCCATTCGGATAGTTGAACGTCAAGGCGAGGGTATTCGCCTCTGTAATTCAGCCAAAGTTCCGACAAGAGTGCTACCGAACGCTCTGCGGGAACTTTATCCGAAAGGTTGATCGTTTCGTAGATCAAAAGCAGAATATAACTGTAATCTACCGAAGGATATCTTCCCGCGCGTACCTCGTTTCTGAACCAGAGATAAAAGCAAAGCTGCTTGTCATTCAGTTGTGAATACTGCGGCATATACGAGAAATACGGCTCGTGGGAAGCCTTCTGCACGGTCTTATTATAGTAATATATCGCCGCTTTTCTGAATTGCTCGTAATATGGGTATGCCGCTGACCACGAATAGAGCCGAACGGTATGGATCAGGGAATTTTCTGGCGTGTACTCAATATCAGGTATCTTCTTTTTTTCGCTCTCTTCCGAGTGAGGGTGAATATATCTCTTGATGACCGAGCCTTCGGGGATCTTTTCTGTCCTTGATTCCTTCCCCGAGGAATTCTCGGGCACGGGGATCTCTATTTCCGTTGCTTGAGTATGCTTATCATCAAAAGCAGAAGGAGCTCTTCTCTTTGGGACCAACGAATCAATATTCCAAAAATCATCAAGTTTGTCTTTGTTATCCGACATATTTGCGCTCCTCCTTTTTTGGTATTATATCATTATAACCTATTTTTTTGAATCTGTCAATATATTTTGGATTTTATTCCGGTTATAATGAAAAAGTATTAAATTTTATATAAATATTATTTATTTTTTGCACATTTTTGATTTTTCATATCAAAAAGGTATTGAAATTCGGAAATTTTTGGGGTATAATATTAATGAGTATTTGTATCTTCAAGGAGGCGTTCGAAATGTTTAGCAAAACTACCAATCACGATACAAATTTTGATACGCGAAAATTCCCCTCTACCGCCGACAGAGATGCGACGATCAGGGAGATCCTTTTCGCGGTCTACGAGGCTCTTGAGGAAAAGGGTTACAACCCCGTAAGCCAGATCGTAGGTTATATACTGTCCGAGGATCCGACATATATCACAAGCCACAGAAATGCGCGCGGTCTTATCTCGAAGCTTGACCGCGACGAGATACTTGACGCTCTTTCAAGATATTATTTTTCCGATATAGCTAAAAAGTGATCGACACCTATGAAGCATTACACTCTCACAAATATGCAG
>JAFQGP010000113.1 GCA_017415485.1 Clostridia bacterium | reverse complement strand
TTACGTTTACAATATGACCGATCGCCTTTATTACTATGACAAAATACTCGGACAGCATAGAGATGTTGAATGGTATCGGGAGCATTCCGTAATATTCCATTACTGCGGCAAAAACAAGCCGTGGAAGGAGGACTACTCCGGCGTATTCGGAGTGTTCTATCAAGAAACCCTCGCCCGTATGGGACTCGTTTGCGAGATTGAAAGGATAACAGCAAATGCGTAGATTTTTTAAGAAAAATCAAATACTTACGATTCCAAATTTACTTAGCGTTATACGCCTTGCGCTGATTCCCGTGATCGTATGGCTTTACAGTGTGGAGAAAAATTACTACGGTGCGATCGGTGTTATTGCTCTGTCGGCAGCGACAGATATCGTGGATGGCTGGATCGCAAGGCATTTCAATATGATCTCGGATTTTGGCAAGGCGCTTGATCCTCTTGCGGACAAGCTGACACAGGCAGCACTGTTACTGTGTCTGTTATCCAAGTATGATTTGGTGTGGGGGCTTATCGTTATTTTTGGTTTGTGTGAGATCACGAAATTCACGCTTGGTATTATCATTGCCAAGAAGCACGACGAGGTGAACGGCGCAAAATGGTACGGTAAGGCGAACACCGTCATTATTTACGCAACGATGATGGCGTTAATTCTGTTCCCTCAGATGAGTGAAGTTCTTGCAAATGCTTTGTTGCTGTTTTGCGGAGCGGTTATGATAGCGGCACACGTACTTTACTTCATATCTTTAGGCAAGATACTGTATGTAAGGAGCAAGAAATGATCAAACGAACACTTACGGGAGCAGTGGTCTTGGTGTTCGTCTACGCTTGGCTTTTCTTCTCACATATCCCACTTGTATTACATATCGGAACGCTTGCGTTAGGTGTTTTAGCGATTTTTGAAATTTTGCGAATTTGCAAAACCGACAAACCGAAGAACTGCTATTACGTAATGACCGTATCGGTGTTGCTATTGATACTGCCGATACCGCAATATGAGTATTGGATGATGCTGATCCTGCCCATCGCCTTGTTCTTGTTTGGATTGATGATGGCAGGTAAGGAGCAAATAAAGGAGTTTAATTTCACATTCGCTACCGTAGTAAGCATCGTAGCCGTGTTGCTTTTCAAGTCTGTACCGACTCTCAGAAATCTGGACAACGGATTTTATTATTTGACCTTCGCAGTAACGGCTTGCTTTGTAACCGATGTTGCTGCGCTTTTATTTGGCAAGGCATTCGGCACACGTAAGCTTTGTCCAAATATCAGCCCCAAGAAAACGGTAGAAGGAGCGGTTGGCGGTCTTTCGTGTACGGCTATAATAGCAATGATTGCGACGATCCTTTTAGAAAAATACGCCGGATTGCACTTTGATGTTATTTCGCTTGTGATTTGGGCGGTACTCGTATCGATCGTAGGGCAGTTTGGTGACCTTTGTATGTCGGTAGTCAAGCGTATAGCAGGTGTGAAGGATTTCGGTAATCTTCTGCCCGGTCATGGAGGAATACTTGATCGCTTTGACAGTCATATGTTCGCGGTTGCGTTTACGTTGGTTTTTTGCGCCCTCGGAGGCGGATTTATTTATTGATATAACTTATGGGGGAAACAATTTTGATGGAATACAGAGCAGGTATCGACATCGGCTCCACGACAGTCAAGCTCGTGGTGTTGGATGGCGAGGATCATATCATATACGGACAGTACAGACGCCATATGGCGAAAACGCAGGAAACGCTTGCCGCGCTTTTACGCGAAGCAACGGAAACGCTTGGTGACTGTGCCTTGAAATTAAAAATAACGGGATCGGGCTCGATCAATCTCGGTAAAGCCCTTGGCATTGATTTTGTTCAAGAGGTTGTGGCGGTCGCAACGGCACTCAAAAAGGTCGCGCCGCAGACAGACGTTGCCATCGAGCTTGGCGGCGAGGACGCGAAGATCATCTACTTTACGGACGGTCTTGAAGAACGCATGAACGGTGTTTGCGCGGGCGGTACGGGTTCGTTTATCGATCAGATGGCGGCACTCTTGCAGACCGATGCCGAAGGACTCAATAAAGCAGCCGAGAATTATAAAGAAATATATCCGATTGCCGCGCGTTGCGGTGTGTTTGCCAAAACCGATATTCAGCCGCTTATTAACGAGGGCGCGACAACGGCAGACCTTGCAGCCTCAATCTTTCAGGCGGTGGTCAATCAGACGATCTCGGGACTTGCCTGCGGAAAGCCCATTCGCGGATGCGTTGCCTTCCTTGGTGGCCCGCTTCACTTCATGCCCGAGCTGAAAAAGGCGTTTATTCGCACCTTGAAGCTGACGGATGAAACCACGGTAGATCCCGAAAACTCGCATTTGTTTGCGGCAATGGGCGCGGCACTTGAAGCAGAGGGAGAATGTGCCGTTTCTGCAAGTGAGCTTGTTGGTCGGCTCTCCGAGGGGGTAAAAGTCACCTATGAAATGCCTCGTCTTGAGCCCTTGTTTGCGACAAACGAGGAATACGATGCATTCAAGACTCGTCATGCATCGGCGGTATTACCCAAGGGTAATCTTTCCACATATAACGGAAATGCCTTTCTCGGTATTGACGCAGGCTCGACCACGACAAAAATGGTCTTGATCGGTGGACGGGGTGAATTGCTGTTCTCCTTCTATGCCAATAATAGAGGCGATCCCATCAGGACCGCCAAGGAAGCCATCGGCAAACTGAAAGAAAATATGCACGATGGCGTCCATATCGTTCGTTCCTGTTCCACGGGATACGGCGAGGCACTTCTCAAATCCGCCTTTTCGCTTGACGAGGGTGAGGTCGAGACCATTGCGCACACTACGGCGGCATCCTTCTTCGATAAAGACGTGGATTGCGTTCTCGATATTGGCGGTCAGGATATGAAGTGTATCAAGCTCAAAAACGGAGCGGTAGAT
>JAFQGP010000112.1 GCA_017415485.1 Clostridia bacterium | reverse complement strand
GAACGTGAATCGCGCGATAACGATCAAACAGACGTAAACGAGAATAAGCTGTATTTCTCTTTTTATTTCGAATTTTTTGTTCTTGACGGCAAAGAACGCACGGACGGCTATCCATAGCGCGCTTATCGCCAAAAGCATTTCGGGGTAAGTAATTTTTATCATTTTTTCACCAAATAAACGGAATAAGGCGGTATTTCACCTTTTGCTTGTACTCACGGTAGCCCTCGAGCTCTTCCTCGAGGAATTTTTCTTCATCCTTGAGCCTTGCGGCGATTATGAAGGGATACACGAGAAAGATCAAAAACGACCAGACCGAGCCGAGCACTATCGGCATCGAAAGGAACAAAAGAAGCGTCACGCTATACATCGGATGGCGCACGATGCCGTAAAGCCCCGTGTTGATGACCTTTTGCCCCTCCCGCACCTCGATAGTGCGGCTGAGATACGTATTCTCGCGCAGCACTTCGGCATAGAGCATATACGCGACAATAAAGACAACCGCCCCACCAATGCACACAGGCATCGGAAGCCTATACCAATCAAATCGCACGCCGAGACCCGCAACAATGAACCCCGCAAGGAACATCAGCCCGCTGAGCTTGACCACCGTACTCTGCCTACCCCTCTTTTCCTTCGCGTCAAGTCGCGAGGCAAGCAAGCCGGGATTCTTAATCATCATCACAACGCCCGCGCAGAACATCGGGATGAAAAGGATAGCCATAAAAAGCCATCCGCCGAACCAATTCAAGGTTCCTGCAGGCAGGAACAGTAGTAGGCCAACGAGAATGACGCCCAAAAGGAATTTTGTAATTGCTGAAATAAAGAGTTTTACGGTCATTTTTACTTTCTCCCTTCCCATTCATTCAAAAATTCCGCGATGAAATCTTTCATATACGCATCTCTTTCCTTCGCGATCTGCTTCGCCGTGTCGGTATTCATCATATCGGTCAGCTTAAAAAGCTTTTCGTAAAAATGATTCACCGTTGTGGAGTTGCTCTTGATGTATTCTTCCCTGCTCATATTTAGTTTCGGAGCTATATCCGGATGATACATCAGTCTGTTGTGATTTCCGCCGTAAGCAAAAGCGCGGGCGATTCCGATCGCGCCGATGGCGTCGAGCCTGTCGGCATCCTGAACGCATTTGCCCTCCAAAGTCGAAGGTACGACCGAATCACTTCCGACAAATGAAACCTCACTTATGATGCGACATATCTCACAAATAACACTTTCCTCAACTCCGTTTTCCGCCAAAAAGCTGCGCGCATTCTTCTGCTCCGCATAAGTTTCGGGCGAGAGCTTTCTGTCGTCAACGTCGTGCAGGAGCGCCGCGAGCTGTACGGTCACAACGTCCGCCCCCTCCGCTTCGGCGATCCGCGTCGCCGTCCGAAAGACACGCAAGGTATGAAACCAATCGTGCCCGCTGTATTCATTTTCAAACTTTTCTTTTACATACGCCGTCGCGCGGGCGATTATTTCTTTATTCATAAGTCACCTTAATCCTCCGGCACAATGAAAGCCAATCTGCAATTATGGCACACTTTATCGGCGTAGGCGTTATCGATTTTGTCAAAAGCCCCGCCGCATTTCGGGCAGACTTCCAAGCGTTGATTATTCTTTTCATAATCATACCACCCGCCGATCGGATTGGCCAGCAAATAATATACGGGCTTGCCGACACGCTTTTCAAGCTCGGCGCGTATCTCCATTCCGCGACGGTTAAGCTCCGATTTGTGGTCAACGAGCTGTCTTTTGGTAAATCTGTCGGAAAGGCTGTCCATCCACAGAGTATCAACCGCCTTATACATTCTCTGGAAATTCAGAATCGAATAATGCTCTTCTTCCCCGTAGAGGTAAGGCATTCTCGTCAGAGGGATCTCGTTTCCACAGTCTCCGCAGATAACGGGACTTGAAGACAGATCGGGATAGATCGCGAAAATATAGTAACTGTGCTCGGTGCAGTGGCAGCAATCGCTTGCCAAAGCATCGTCGCCCACAATTTCGGTTTTTATCTCAAAATCTGCGAGCTCTTTGCGGATATACTGATTATAATATTTAGCGTCAAGCGAGTCATCATCTGTGGTGTTCACCGTCGCAATAAAAATTGGCGAGTGATCCTCAATGATCCAGTCAATGATCTGACCGTTTTTATAAAGCATCGCTAAAATTTCGTCGATCCTGTCGGGTATATTTTCCAAGCCTTCAACGATCGGCTTGAACGTAATTCTTGCTATCTTATACATATCGTACCTCCGAGCGGTCGTTCAAATAGATTATACCACAAAACCGTCCGATTGTAAATAGCCAAAACAAAAAGCCCTGCATAGCAGAGCTTTTTGTATATTGCAAGAAATAAGGGATTATCTCTTCGTTTTTTAAGAACGCCGTTTGATATCGTAAACATCGTAAGTATCGTTGCACCAAATTCGAACCAACATTCAACGCCTATTCGGATCGACAAATTTGAAGTTACTGATAAGATTACTCATAGATATTTTCATAATCAGGCAGGGCTTTCCACTCTTCCGTAGATTCAAGCATATCACTTATAGCGTCGCAGGTGTCAAGAAATAACTGTCCCTTTTCGTCCTCCGAAACAAAACGAAGTGAAATATGTTCAGCCTTAATTGTTTTTGTTTCACCATTCATACGTACTGTTAAAATCAGTGTCGCATCGGGCGCGGACGGACCGTTTTGAGGGTCATATATATCAGGGTAGGAATTCACATCCAAAGACGTAAGCAAATTGTATATAGCTTCTTTATCTTCTTTAGTAAGTTTGTAATATGTCACATAATCTTCCGGATTGGTCGCATCGGTGGTTTTTACCAATTTACCCGTTTGGCTATCGTATGAACTAATGCCATAAACTCCCCAAGTAAGAGAAAAAGAAAAATCTTCGTGAATACTATCAGCAACTTCTTGTGTATTGCACCCTGCCATAGAAAGCACACAAATCAATGCTAACGCTATTGCTATCAATTTTTTCATACAACCATTCTCCTTCGTCAAATTCAAGTTATTTATCAGTTGTATTATACCATAGTTTTTACCAGAAGTAAATAGGGGTAAATGTCTCTTAGAGCTTTAACGACGCCATTTGATATCGTGAATATAGTCGCATAAAGTGTTGCACCAAATTTGCACCAAAATCACGCCAACGCTTAACGCCTATTCAGCTCGACAAATTGGAATTTGTTTGTTCTCTTCACTTTAATTAATTGTATTCAAACTCAAAATCACCATCCACACATTTGCCTATCGTTTCGAGAATAATGTAGATTGATTTTTCGTTATCATATTTATCATCAAGTATAATGGTTTCGTCGTAGGATTCTCCGCCCTTGACAATAAGGAGCAATTCTTTTTCACCATCAACACCGATATAAACATTCATCTCGCCTTCAGCAAGACTTGCTTCAAAATCAAGTGTATGCTCAGCAATACCATCTCTTCTTAATTTGAAATTATTCGTTCCCTTAAAGGTATCAAATTCCATACTTGCTTCATTGCCCTGACAGGAAGTAATCAAAATGGTTGCAGAATAACTCTTGACATATCCGCTACAACCACAAAGCAAAGCGAGTGTAAGCATCAGTACCAATACAAAACAAACTTTTCTCATATCTATATGCTCCTTTGTCAAATTCAAGTTTATCGATTAGTTAGATTATACCATAAAAACGGCGAAAAGTAAATAGGACGGCTCAATTCTTTACAAGTTGAACCGCCCTTTTTGATCAAAGCAAATCGTGATCGATTGTTTCAGCCATCTTGGCTTTGTATTCTTTGAAGATGTGAAGGTTTTAGTTTAGAGTTATGAGTTTGCTTCGCAAACGTTATGATTTTGCCTTCGGCAAAAGTTATGATATGATTGCCCGCATCCCCTCAACGCGACGCAGTCGCACATAACTTGGCGTAGCCAATCATAACTCATAACTTGCCGCAAGGCAATCATAGTTGTTCTCGAAGAGATAACAAAAAACACCCTGCTTTGCAGAGTGTTTTTTGCAAGTTTCGACCAAAGGTCGAAATTATCTCTTGGAGAACTGGCTTGCGCGACGAGCGGCCTTGAGACCGTACTTCTTTCTTTCCTTCATACGAGGGTCACGAGTCAGGAAGCCTGCAGCCTTGAGCGCGGGCTTGTTTGCCTCGTCAGCAAGAACGAGTGCGCGAGCGAGGCCGTGGCGGATCGCGCCTGCCTGGCCGGAGAAACCGCCGCCGGTTACGTTTGCAACGATGTCGTACTTACCAACGTTGCCGGTAACCTCGAAGGGCTGGTTTACGATGAGGTTCATTGTGTCGAGACCGAAGTACTCGTTGATATCGCGGCCGTTGATGGTGATAGCACCGGTACCGGGATATACTCTAACGCGAGCTACCGACTTCTTTCTTCTGCCGGTTCCGTAGAAATAGGGCTTTGCACTGGTATACATATTCATTTACTCCTTTCTACTTCCGATCACTCGAGAACGATGGGCTTCTGAGCTGCATGTGCGTGCTCAGCGCCTGCGTAAACGTGAAGTCTGGTCATCGACTTGCGTCCGATAGTGTTTGCGGGAAGCATTCTCTTTACTGCAAGCTCCATAGCCATCTCGGGACGGGTTGCCATGATCTTCTTGTACTGAATGCTCTTGAGGCCACCGATGTAGCCGGAATGATGATGATAGTACTTCTGCTCGAGCTTGCGGCCGGTCAGAACTGCCTTATCAGCGTTGATGATGATTACGAACTCGCCGCAGTCAACGTGGGGTGTGAACTCGGGGCGATGCTTGCCGCGAAGGATGTTCGCAGCCTTAACTGCTGTTCTACCGAGGGACTCGCCTGCTGCGTCGATAACGAACCAACGGCGCTCGATAGTCTCAGCCTTTGCCATGAAAGTGGACATTCTTTTTCCTCCAAATATTGATAGGGCATAGTGAGCCCTGTTTAAGACTTGCATATTATACCACTTTATTTTGCGCTTGTCAATACCTTTTTTGAAAAAAATTATATTTTTTTAATTTACCACCCCATTTTCTTCGATTTTCTTCGATTTTTGCCCATTTTGCTCATTCGAATGGGGTGTGCCGTCACATATTTTTTATCGTTCTAAAAACGAATTGTTACGAATATATTATCTCTGTACCATATAAAAAGTTCAGGAGGTCACACGATGTATCCAAAGTACAAACCCGAAGGATCGCTTATACATACGCCCGAAAACAGAAATTTCACGTCCTCGCTCGCGGGGCTCGAGCGCGCTATGATAACCGGCGCAGTGCTTGAGGAGACCGCCCTTCTCTGCGACTCCGAGATGAATCTTCATTTCGATCTCGGCGGTATTGCGGGCATTCTTCCGCGCGAGGAATGTGTCTATTCACGCCCCGGCGAGGTGCAGAAGGACATAGCCGTCATCACGCGCGTCGGCAAGCCCGTATGCTTCCGGGTCATCGGGATCGAAAAGGAAAGCGGCGTGCCCGTCGCACATCTTTCACGCCGCCGAGTTCAGCGCGATTGTATGCGCGAGTATCTTTCGGCGCTCCGCGCGGGCGATATAATCCGTGTCAAGATAACGCACCTCGAACCCTTCGGCGCGTTTGCCGACGTCGGATGCGGCATATCGGCGCTTCTGCCCGTCGATTCGCTTTCGGTATCGAGAATATCACATCCGAGAGATCGCCTTTGCTGCGGCAATTTCGTCTGGGCAGCCGTCAAGAGCGTTGACCGCGAGACTGGAAGGCTCTTTCTGACGCAAAAAGAGCTCCTTGGAAGCTGGGAAGAAAACGCCGCCCTCTTCACCCCCGGGCAGACGGTCGCGGGCACTGTGCGAAGTGTGGAGAGCTACGGCATATTCATCGAGCTGATGCCGAACCTTGCGGGTCTTGCCGAGCTTCGCCCCGACGCGCGCGACATAGAGATCGGCGACACCGCCGCCGTTTTCATCAAGAGCATCATCCCCGAGCGGATGAAGGTCAAACTGATACTTATCGACACACACCAGAACATAGGCGAACTCGCGCCGACGCGATATTTCATTGATTGCGAAAACACACCACATATTGATAGGTGGCGGTATTCGCCGGAATGTTCGGGAAGGATAATTGAGACAGTGTTCTGAGCATAATTGTGGCAATCTCGCTACGCTCGAATGATAGTCGGCTTCGCCGAATGATGATCCGCCTGCGGCGGAATGATAGTTCGCACTGCGTGCGAAATGAAGGTAGATTTTCGCCAAGGCGAAAATCAATAGCTCCTTGACCGAGGTCAAGGAGCTTTCCTATTAATCATTCGAGCGCAGCGAGATTAACAAAACATTACTTTTCTCGCACCCTGAAAAGCATTCCCTCTCCGGGCTCGAAGGTGCGGCAGAGGACGCCGTTTTCGTTTCTCGTTACAATTCCGTCCGCTTCTGCATCCTTCCAGGAGGCGGATGCGGCATCGAAGTATTCAAGCCCCGAGGCGATGTCAAGGAACTCAACGGTGTTTCTCGAATTCTCGGTATCCGTATACATTCTGTTGGTTATCATAAAGCTTCCATCATCGAAGAAGCCGATGACCACGGAGGCATCTGTCGCGATCTCGCCGAGGTCGCCATAGGACTTATAAGCCTCGCAACCCTTCTCAAGGCTTCCGCCGCCCTTTGTGCGGGTGTGGAAGACCGCGGTGGAGTTCTTGTCAAAAAGCTCGTTTCCAAGCGGCAGAAGCCGGTTGTTGATCTCCTGAACGTCATAGTAGTGCGGATAAATCTTGCCCGTGGTGTCCATACAAGCATTGCTCCAACCCTCGGCAAGGAGCTCTGCGCCCAGCCAGTATGTAAAGTACGAGATGCGCTTCATGCCGTAGGTCAGGCACATATTGACCTCCCACTCGATCTGATACTTTGTCAGATCGGCGTAGCTCATGTGCTCGGTCAGCAGGATGATGAGCATCGGATCGAGCTCGTTTTTGACCGCGGTGTCGCGGATGATCTCGATGTTCTCAAAGAATCCCTTTCTTGTGGTATTCTTCTGGAAATGATAATGGTCGTAGCTGATGTAATCGGGCTTGACTGTCTCGATGTATTTGTCGAGATGCTCCTGGTATCCGTTGGTTCCGAGCTGTGCATCGGACGCATAGGTCGGAAAGAGGTTTATCATCGTGCCGCGCTCGGGGTCAATACGGTGGAGTGCATCGATCACTCGCGCAAGCGCCGGGAAATCCGAAGCCGAGGGCTCGTCCCTTATCCACCATTCCTTTATGACGTCAAAATAATCCTTGTAATCGTTTACGGTTTCACTCACAAGCGCATCGACCTCGGTCTGAGAAGTCAGTGTCTGCGCGTGGATGAGCCTGTTATCCTTGAGTCCCGAGCAGGTCATGCCGTACTTTCGGAGATAACCGAGAGCTGTCTTGTTGATCGTGGGATCATAGCCCTCAACGGGAATGCTTGTGAATCCGCATTCGGCGATCTTTTTGATGTATTCCTCGTTGCAGAGATCCTGCCCCTGCGGACCGTAATAATACGTTATCTCAAACTTTTCCATACCCTTTGTGTCAACTCCTTTTGCCTCGGTAAAGCTATGATCGTAGGTCACGGTTACCGAAACGGGATATTCTTTTTCATCATAGATAACAACATCTTCAAGAACGATCTTTCTCTCGGTCGTTGCCGCGTGAATTGGCAATGCAAGCGGAACAAGCATCAGACACGCCAGCAGACAAGCCGCGCCGCGTTTGGGATTCCTAAAGAGGAAAAATGCCGAGATCATAAGCGCGAATATGGCGGCAGTACCCGAGATCACCGCTCCGCAACCGCTCTTTGCAGGTTCGGTCTCGGGAACGGTCGTTTCGGGAAGCGCATCGGTATTCGTTATAACGTAGGAAAGCTTTTGTGTGTTTCCGACACCAAGCGCAACGGGCGTTGTAAGCTCACCCGAAGAAAGTTCAAAGGCTTCGGGCAGGGTGAGCGTGACCGCGATATTCGAAATGTTCGAGGAACTTTCGTTGATTAGTTCAAGGTCAAGCTGTACGTTCTCGTTTTCCGCAGCAAGCGTCATATTGGCGGTGAGCCCATCCTTGGTCTTGGAAATTACACCTTCGTCTGCGGCAAAAGCACAGACAGACAGCAAGAGTGACAGACACAAAACAAATGCGATCAAATATACTTTTTTCATCATAATTTATTGCCAGTTGTCCGGCGCACCTTCCAAAACCACTGAAATTTTGCCAATTCCGCCCTCGATCTTGACGGTTGTTGTCTGACCGTTGCGTTTAAAGTTAGCATCGTCCGTACGGTAATATTCGATCTCACCGACGCCTTTTTCAACATCGAGATAATAATCCTCACTCTCACCGTAGAAATGGCAAAACGTCTCTCCGATACCGAGAGATATATGATTATTTCCGTTCAGAACGGCATTAATAGTCAGTTGTCCGACACCCATATCAAGATCAAGACCCGTTATATATGAGCTTGAAAAATTCAGATGTCCCGTTCCGCCATCGATCTCGGCTTCCTTGGTTACGGTTAAACTATGAAGCGAGGCGTTACCTGCACCGAGATCAAGATCGAGCCTTTCGGTGGTCAAATATTGTATACCGAGCTGTCCTGCGCCGCTGTCAATGTCAACCTCGTCAAACTCAAAGCCTCTCGGATAGAAGATCTCAACGAAAGCATCGGTATTCGTGACGGTGAAAAGCCCCTGCTTTTCCTTGATCTTGATAGTGTTTCCGCTCTCTTTGGCAGTAAGATTCTTGATATTCGTCTTTACAGTGATCTTGTCTCCGTTTGAAGGTTTCAAACTAAACTGCGCGGCTGCGATATCAATCTTCAAATTCTCAATGCCGTTCGCATTGAAGGAATACACTTTCGCCTCTTCATAAGTACCGAGCGAAGCAAGTCCGAGGGTAAAGCCAACCACACGCAATCCCCAAAACGCGATGCTGAAGATCATCAAGGAGGCGAGAGCTATCGCGCCGTATCTTACGGCTGTTTGCCAAGGTTTCATTTGATATCAACTCCTCCGAAGAGCGCAAGCGAGCTTACGTAGAGGGTGACCACGTTCTCTGCTCCATCATCGGGGCGGCGAGCTTTGTTGGAGGTTCCGCCGAAGATGCCCGTGGATTTCACGCGCACTTTGACGTTTTCGGGAACCATTATTTCGATGCCTCCAAAGATTGCGGTCGCCTTGATAGCACAATCGGGCTCGATGATGGCACCGCGGAGGTCATAGTCAACTCCGCCGAAGATGGCGTTGATCTCCGCACCGCGGAAGACCTTGCCGTCGCATTTGATCTCTTCGCCGTTGAAAATGCAGAACACGTTGTCGAGGTCGTCGGCATTGTTGCGGAGGCTTTCCTCGATCTTTTCGGTCTTCTTTTCCGAAAAAGCGTTTGCAATGAGCTTGACTCCGATAAGTACAATGATCGCGGGAACAACGAGCTTGACGATCATATCCCAATTGATGATCTCGCGTGCCGAGAGAAGCAGAAGCACGCCCACCGCCAGACCGACAGCCGCGCTGATCTTGTCGGGCGAAGTAAAGAGCGAAATTGTGCAGGGAACGATGATAAAGAGAGTCCACCAACCCTCGAAGAAGATATTGACCTCAAGGATCCCGAGCGACGAAAGCGCCCAGCAGAGACCCGCGGCAATAAGTATGATTCCCCAGATGATAGCCTTTGATTTTTTCATTGTTTTGTCTCCTTTTATGCTTTTGTAAGCTTGGCGTAAGTCGCCATGAGTTTCTTTGTTCCGACGTTTTCAAAAACGACCTCGTAGAGAGTGTCCGAGCCCATCTGCTTTGCGGAAATGACGTCACCGACACCGAATGCGGGATGCTTGACGCGATCTCCGGGCTCGAAAATTACCGAGGGTTTCTTCATCGGTGCGGTCTTGGGAGTTACTGCGGGCTTCTGTACCGTCTTTATCGGTACTGCGCCGGGGCGCTGAACGGGACGCATATTTGCTCCCGACTGATTGCCCATATACGATCTCGGCGACGAGGAATAATTGCCCCACGAATATTCGCTTGCGGGCTTCTGCTTTTCCTTGACCTTTTCGTCAACAAGCTCGGCGGGGATGTCCTCAACAAAGCGCGAGATGGGGTTATACATCGTGCGGCCGTAAAGAAGTCTGCGCTCCGAATGAAGCAGGAAGAGCTCCTTTTTCGCGCGTGTGATCGCAACGTAGGCAAGTCTGCGCTCCTCCTCGAGCTCGCTCGGATCGTTCTGCGACTGCAAGCCGGGGAATATTCCCTCTTCAAGTCCCGGGATGATGGCAACGGGGAACTCAAGTCCCTTTGCGCTGTGGATAGTCATAAGCACGACAGCATCCGCAGTTTCGTCGAAGCGGTCAACGTCGGCAACGAGCGCAGTCTCCTCGAGGAAGCCCGTGAGCGTCGGCTCCTCGTTGTTCTTCATATATTCGATAACGCCCGAAACGAATTCGTCAACGTTGTCAAGTCTGTCTCGCTCTGCCTCACCGCCGTCAATGAGCATCTGGCGGTAGCCCGATCTTTCAAGCACGTTCGTGACGAATGCATCAAGCGGACAGCCGTCCTCGAGCATCTTGCGCAGCCCGTCGATCATTTCGGCAAAGCCGACGAGGATATGAGCCGAACGCGAGAGCGCAATGTGACGGTATGCCTCGCGCATAACCTCGAACATCGACTTGCCGGTTTCATCGGCAATGCTTTCAACGGCGTTCAGCGTGACCTCTCCGATCTTTCGGCGAGGCTCGTTGATGATACGCTTGAGGCGCACACGGTCGGATGTGTTGTTTATAAGCTGAAGATATGCGACAACGTCCTTGATCTCCTTGCGGTCGCCGAAGCGGACGCCGCCATAGATGCGGTAAGGCAGCGCACTCTTGGCAAAGGTACGCTCTATGGTGTTCGCCTGCGCGTTGACGCGGTAAAGCACGGCGAAATCGCGGTAGCTGTACTTCTTCTCTGCCACGAGCTTGAGAATGATGTCGGATATTTTGCGAGCCTCAGACGCCTCGTCCTCGCATTCCTCGAGGACGATCTTCTTGCCCGAGCCGTTCTCGGTCCAAAGAGTCTTCGGGCGTCTGCCCGCATTCTTTCCGATAACGGCGTTTGCCGCGTCGAGGATGGTCTTTGTCGAGCGGTAATTCTGCTCGAGCTTGATCACCCTTGCGTCGGGATATGTAGTGTCAAAGCTCAGAATATTTTCAATAGTCGCGCCGCGGAAGCGGTAAATGCTCTGGTCATCGTCGCCGACTACCATAATATTGCGCCAGTTCGATGCGAAAAGCGAGCAAAGCGCGAACTGCGCGGGGTTGGTGTCCTGATACTCGTCAACACAGATATATCTGAACTTGCCCGCATAATATTTGCGAACTTCCTCGTCATTGCGAAGAAGGAAGACGGTCTGCATGATAATATCATCGAAGTCGAGCGCATTCGATGCTTCCATACGCTTCTGATACTCGCGGTAGATGCGCGTGAAGATCTTCTCGCGGTAGCCCATCTTCGATTCCTTCTCGTACCCGTCGGGGTCAAGAAGATTTTCCTTTGCCTTGCTGATCGTGGCAACGACGCTCTTGATGGTGAAGGATTTTTCGTCGATATTCAGCTCCTTCATAATAGCCGTGAGAAGCTTTTTCGAGTCGTCGGTATCGTAGATGGTCAGGTTATCGTTATAGCCGAGTCTGTCGCCGTATTTGCGAAGGATGCGCATACAGATCGAGTGGAAGGTTCCCGCCCAGATGCTCTTCGGCACCTCGGGGTCGTCGAACATACGCCCGAGTCTTTCCTTCATCTCGTTTGCCGCCTTGTTGGTGAAGGTGATGGCAAGCACGTTCCAGGGCGGGCAGGGCGACTCGATGAACTCGTCAAGTATCGGCGCGATGAACTCCGCAGGGTAGGTAGCTGCTTCCTCAAGCGCGGCAACCTCGACCTCGGAAATATCCGCGGGGACCTCCTCGCTCCAATATGCGTTTCCGTATTTGATGATCTGCGCTATGCGCTGAACGAGAACGGTGGTCTTTCCGCTTCCCGCACCCGCTATGACGAGCAAGGGACCCTCCGTCGCAAAGACCGCGTCGCGCTGACGGTCGTTCAGATTTGACTGCGCCTTCTCAAAAAGGCGTCTTTTGGCTTTTATGTATCTTTCACTTAATGCCTGCATTGTATTTCCTATAAAAATATCCGACTGCCGCAAAAGCAACAGTCGGAAAGTAAGTTATTTGTCGCTGTTTCCTTAGTTGTTCTTGTTCTGATTCTGATTGTTATTCTGCTTGTTCTGATTCTTGTTCTGCTGGTTATTCTGATTGTTCTGATTCTGATTGTTGTTCTGGTTCTGATTCTTGTTGTTGTTCATTATAATTCTCTCTGCGGCAAAAATTAACGCACAGCGCCGACCGCATTAGAATTATTGGCAAGAGCGGGGAGAATTATTCGTCAATCAAGCATATATCTTGATTCGACCTCCTCGTTCACCGCGCTCATCATATAAAGCGACGAAACGAAGAAAGCTCCGCAAACAACAAAATTGATTATCCACCAAATGGGGCTTATGAAAAGATCGAGCGAAAGAATGAATTCGTAAAGTCCGCCGCTCACCGAAGCAAGTGCCGCAAACACAAGGCATACTGTCACCTTTGCGCCGACCTCTTTTCTGATCGCCTCCATTCGCGATCTGCGGTAATCCTCGTCCATTGTCGAGGGTATGTAGCCGCAATGCCCGTCAATGATAGCTCGCACGCCCTTCAAGGCGAAGAGCACGGTCACAAAAAGTAGAGCCGCCTCGATGATCCTGAACGGGTACATAAGCATAAACTCTTTGAAAACGTGGCGGTTTTCCCAAGTTTTCGTGGGGAAGGAATCGGTGATAAATTTGTAAGATAGATTCGCACCGATAACGGTAAACACACCGTAAACCGCTGAAAGTACCACACCGAGTTTGTAATTTTTGTAGTAGGGCTTCAATTTGATAAAAGTCCACGCAAGAAGAAGAGCCGTGAAGGTATCCGAAATGATATTAACGTCGTCAAGATAAAGATCGGCGGTCGTGAGCACCGAAATCGCCAAAATCCCGAGGACGAATGCAATATCACGTCTTACGAAAAGCCCGGTGTTTGGAAGGACGGTAGTTTCGTACTTCTCCTTCATGCTTGAAATAAGCACGCTGTCAAAGAGAATGCCGCGGAAATAAATGATCGCGCGGACAAGCCAGACGATCCCGATAACCGCACCCGCAAGTATCGCAACTGCACGGTAAAGACCTATAAAGTTGTACCAATCGAAGGCGGTATCGTCATAGGAATGGTTCGAAAGCACCGCGAACTCCGCAATGTTCGAGAAAAACGCCTTTGCGATCATAAAGAAAACGGTGAAATCGCGGAAGGAGTAGCTGATATTCTTGCCGGGGCGGTAGCTCTTTGCGCCCTTTTCGATAAGGGGATATTCACCGCCCGAGGTCTGCGAATGGAGTATAAATCCCTCGATGAGCGAGCGCCACGCGGGTATGCCCCAGATAAGCTCGCAAAGGCAGAAGCAGAAGGAAAGAAGGAGCATCATCGTCGGTCTTTCCTGCGCGCTCGTCAGCCCGCCGAATATCCAAAGGAGTGCAAGAGTCTTGAAGAAGGTCATGACCGCAAGAATGCGGAATTTGCGCCAGGCGTTTTCAAAATGAGGCGAAAGATCGCGCGCAAAGCGCAGGGATACCGCAAGAAGCGTATATCCGATAAAATCGGGCAGGACGTCGATTATGGCAATATCGGGGTTAAAAAGGAATATCGCGGAGATCGCCGCAATTCCGAGCCCGAGATACTTGCCCGTTTTTTTAGGCTTCAATGAAAAGCTCATTTTCTCCTCCTTCAGCGTTTTTTATGTTTCTGTTTCTTGTTGCTTTTACCGTTTGCGAGATTCTTTTTCTTTTCCTCGATCTCGCGGCGGGTGCGCTCGATGGCTTCGTTTTCGCGCTTTTCGAGAGCCTCGGCAAATTTATTGATAAAGGGGATCTTCGATTCGCGGCGCGGCATATTTTCGTCGCCCTCGGGGCATATGCGCATATAGCAGCCGAAAAGGAGCACAAATACCATCACCGACCAGATAAGCTGGACGAAAAAGGAGATATTTGCCTCGATCACTTTCAATGCCGCGAGAAGATAAAGTACGTACCCGAGGACAACCGCACAAATGTCGGTGACCGCGGAAAGCTTTTTTTCATTCATACCGACAACGCCGAAAGCGATGTAGGTTGAAATGAGCATAAAAATATGAAACACCAACACAAGCGCGTCGCGCGTGTAGTAAACAATGGTTTTGAACGCAGTCATATCGCCGCCGATGCCGAGAAGGGACGCCATCTCCGCGCCCATCTCGCAAAAACCGGTCAATATAAGCGCCAGAAGCGCAAATATCGAAAGCTGATAGCTCGGGAAATAATCCTTAAGCTTCATAAATCCATACGCCATAACGACGTATCCGAGAAGGCGGAAGAGCCAGCCGTAAAGCGTCAGCGACATAAAGAACGTCAGCGCATAACCGATGAGGACAAGACCGTAACCCATCAGTTTTCACCGCCGCCCGCACCGCAGCACTTCTTATACTTCTTTCCGCTTCCGCAGGGACAAGGATCGTTGGGACCGACCTTTTCCGCTCTTCTCTGCGCGGGTGTCAGGGGCTTTGCGTTTCTCGCGGAAGCACCTGCGCGGCCCATCTGAAGATTTTTGAGCATCGCGGGAGTGATCGTGATGACCTCGGGGAGCTTGCGTGTCAGCACCTCGCGGACGGTGCTCTGTCTGATCTCGTTGATAAGCTCTGCAAACATGCTCGAGCCGATGATCTTGTATTCCTTGAGCGGATCCTTCTGCGCGTAAGCCTGGAGCATTACGGACTCCTTGAGAGCATCCATAGCGTCAATGTGGTCAAGCCAACGCTCGTCCATATTGTTGAGGAGCACGGCGCGCTCGAAGCGGCGCATTCTGTCCTCGTCGGTTGCCGCTCTTTCGTGATAAAGAGCAACTGCCTTTTCGGTTATCATATCGCGAAGCTGCGTTGCAACTTCATTTGCAGGCTGATCTGCGGCAAAGTCGAGCTCGCCCTCCGCGCAGCCCCAACCGAGGTATCTTGCCTCGAGAGCTTCAACGTCGATGGTGGGATGCTTTGCGCCCTCAAGGGTGACAAGGCAATCCTCGACCGAGTCCTCGACAGTCGAGCCGATCATGTGAACGATACGCTCGGAGATATTGCCCTCCTCGATGATCTCGTTTCGGAGCGAATAGATCTGCTTGCGCTGCTCATTGAGGATATCGTCATACTGAAGGACATTCTTTCTCGCCTTGAAGTGATTCGCCTCGACGTTCTTCTGTGCCTTCTCCATAACGTCGGAGAGGATCTTTGTATTCTGCGAAAGGTCGCCGTCGGTATCCTTCATAAGGGTCTGCGAGAATGCCGAGAAGCGCTTCATTCTGTCGTCGCCGAAAAGACGCATGATATCATCGGTCAGCGAGATATAGAAGGTCGATGCGCCGGGGTCGCCCTGACGTCCCGCACGGCCGCGGAGCTGGTTATCGATTCGTCTTGACTCGTGTCTTTCCGAACCGATGATGCAAAGTCCGCCCGCCTCGATGACCTTTTGTCTGTCGGGCTCGATCTGCGCCTTGTACTTTTCGAAATAAATCTTGAATGTATTGCGCGCGTTCTTTATATCCTGATTTTCGGTGGGCGCAGAACCCGTTGCCTCGGCAATAAGCTCGGGGCGGATGCCAAGGCGAGCCATTTCGGACTTCGCCATATGCTCGGGGTTGCCGCCAAGCATAATGTCGGTTCCTCGGCCTGCCATATTGGTTGCAAGAGTGATCGCACCGGGGCGGCCCGCCTCGGCGATTATATCTGCCTCGCGCTCGTGGTTCTTCGCATTGAGCATATTGAACTTGAAGCCCGCAGCCTTGAGGAATTTTGCAAGATTTTCGGATTTTTCAACCGAGGGAGTACCGATCAGTATCGGCTGTCCCTTTGCGTGGCACTCGCCGACGTGCTTGAGGATCGCCGCGTACTTCGATTTTTCGTCAACGAAAACGCGGTCGGGATTGTCCTTTCTGATCATCGGCTTGTTTGTGGGAACTTCAACAACGTCAAGGCCGTAGATCTGGCGGAATTCGTCCTCCTCGGTCTTTGCAGTACCCGTCATACCCGAAAGCTTGGAGTACATACGGAAATAGTTCTGAATGGTTACCGTTGCGGTGACGCGGCTTTCTCCCTTGATATTCACGCGCTCCTTCGCCTCGATGGCCTGATGCAGACCGTCCTGATAACGGCGTCCGTGCATAAGTCTGCCCGTGTGCGGGTCAACGATGATGACCTCGCCGTCAACGATAACGTAGTCTACCTCGCGCTTTTTTACACCCCACGCGTGAACCGACTGGTTTACGTTGTGCGAGATAACTGCATTTTCGGGGTCGTTGAGGTTGTCGATTCCGAAATGCGCCTCGACCTTCTTGATGCCTCGGGGGGTAAGCATTGCGCTTCCTCTCTTCTCGTCAACGATATAGTCGGCGTTCTCGTCGTCGGTCTCTGCCTTGTCGTCCATCTCCTTGAGAACTTTAGCCTTCATCTTGCGGACAACGGCATCGCACTTCTCGTAGATATCCGAGGTCTTGTCGCTGACACCCGAGATGATAAGAGGCGTGCGCGCCTCGTCGATGAGGATCGAGTCGACCTCGTCGATGATGCAGAAATTATGACCGCGCTGAAGCATTTCGGGCTTGCTCTTTGCAAGATTGTCGCGCAGGTAGTCAAAGCCGAATTCCGTATTTGTTCCGTAGGTAATATCGCAAGCGTACTGACGGCGCTTCTCTGCCGCAGACATCTGCTTGAGAACCACACCCGTCTTGAGTCCAAGGAATTCATAGATTCTGCCCATCTCGTTTGCGTCACGGAAAGCAAGATAATCGTTGACGGTGACAACGTGAACGCCCTTGCCGGAAAGCGCGTTGAGGTATGCGGGCATGGTTGCAACGAGGGTCTTACCTTCACCAGTCTTCATCTCGGAAATTCTGCCCTGATGGAGCAGGATTCCGCCGAGTATCTGAACGTAGAAGGGGCGCTTGCCGAGGATCCTGTCCGCGGTCTCACGAACAGCGGCAAATGCATCGGGGAGAATATCGTTCAGCGACTCACCCGCATCAAGGCGCGCACGAAGAACATCGCTCGTCGAGCGAAGCTCCTCCTCGGTCATAGCGCGGTACTTGTCCGCCAAAGCCTCAACCTGATCGGCAATCGGCTTAATCTTTTTGATCTCTCTTTTACTGTAATCTCCGAAGAGTAATGTTTCAAGTTTCATATCATAATCCTTATTAGTGTAAATATATTCAGTTTATTATACAACATTTTTGGGGAAAATACCATAGGGAAATGTAAATTTTATTTATAAACCAACATATTTTTGCAACATTGAATTTTAGCTAATTCTGCGTATTGACAAATTAGCTAATTTATGATATACTAATATTGACCAATTTTCAGAAAGGAGCAGATAAATGACTACTGCCACAGCAACCGAGATCCAGAACAATTTCGGCAAGTTCCTCAAGATGGTTCAGGAGGGACAAGAAATCGTTATAATGAAAAACGGGACCGAGATCGCGCGACTGATCTCAAAATCGCAAACGGTATCCTTTCTTTCGGAAAGCCTGCTTGGCGTTATTTCCTCCGATGCTGACGAAAAAGCGATAAAGGCGGAAAGGATGTCGCGCTATGAAAATATTGATTGACACGAATGTCATACTTGATGTTCTCTGCAACCGCAAAGACTTTGCCGAGGATTCGCTCAAAGTATTCAAGTACTGCGAAACGGAGCAGATAACGGGGTATATTTCCGCGCTTTCAATCCCCAATATAGTATATATTATGCGCAAAGAATTGGACAATGATCGGATCAAGGAGATACTGACCGTGCTCACCTCGATCTTTACTGTTGTTGATCTGCGCGGTACGGATCTTATCAAAGCATCCGATCTCGAGTTTTCGGACTACGAGGATGCCCTGCAAGCCGTATGTGCTTCAAGAACCAAGGTTAATTATATCGTTACAAGAAATATCAAGGATTTCAAAAACAGTGCCGTTCCGGCTATCAAGCCATCGGAGCTGCTTGAAAGAATATAGGTATCAAAATGTCAAAAGTTTTACTCGGAATGAGCGGGGGCGTTGACAGCTCGACTGCGGCGACGCTGCTTTTGCGCGCGGGTCACGAGGTCACGGGCGCGACGCTCATCATGCACGATATACACGAACGCGACGCCGCGGCGGCGAAGGCTGTTGCCGATGTGATCGGCATTCCTCACCTGACCGTCGATATGCGCGTGGATTTTGAAAAATTCGTCCTCTCGCCCTTCGTTTCGGAATATGAAAACGGCAGAACACCCAATCCCTGCGTGCTCTGCAACGGGTATATCAAATTCCCCGCTTTGCTCAAAACCGCCGACAGCCTCGGATGTGACTGCATCGCCACGGGGCATTACGCTGCTATCGGAAGCCGCGACGGTCATCCCGTCATCACCGCCGCTACCGACAAGGCGAAGGATCAGAGCTACTTCCTTTACATGCTCGGCGAGGACATCCTCTCGCGCCTTCTCTTCCCGCTTTCAGGAATGACAAAGCCCGAGATCCGCGAGATTGCGGAAAGCCTGGGCCTTCCATCAGCCTCCTCGCCCGACAGTCAGGACATCTGCTTTATCAAGGATATTTCCTGCGCCGATTTTGTCAGAAGCCGCTCCTCGGGTGAGATCAAGCTCGGCGATTTCATCGACACATCGGGCAAGATCCTCGGCAAGCACAAAGGCATCAGCTCATACACGGTCGGTCAGCGCAAGGGGCTCGGGATCGCATCGACCGCGCCTCTCTACGTCAGTCACATCGACACGGAAAGCCGGAATATCATCCTCTGCCGCGAAGAAAAGCTTTACAGAACGCGTGTTTATGCAGAGAATTGCAGATATTTCGCAGGCAAGCTTCCCGACGTTCCATTCGAAGCAAGTGTCAGCCTGCGATACACAAAAAAGCCGGGCAGAGCAACTGTCACGGCTATCTCGGAGGACAAAGTCCTTATCGAATTTTCTGAGCCCCAAAGAGCCCCCGCGCCGGGTCAGTCCGCAGTTTTCTTCGACGGTGACGACCTTCTCGGCGGTGGAATAATTTCTTATTCAGAATAAAAAAACTGCAAGGCGGGTAGCCTTGCAGTTTTTTATTCGATCTGATTACGAAGCAGTGAAAGCCTCGCCCTTTACGAGGAAGATCTCAACAACGTCATTGTGGTTGAGAGCAAGCTCGCTGTAATCCTTGACTTCGGTACCGTTAACGGTTACCTTGAACTCGATCGGAACGAAGGAGCCGTCCTTCTGCTCAACACTTTCGGACTCGATGGTATCACCGTCGAAGGTAAACTTCATAAACTTACCCATAGTATCAAGCTCGTAGGTAGCGGTTCTTTCCTCACAAAGAGCTGCAACAGCCTGCATAAGAGTGGTGCCGGGCTCAATGCGGAAGTCTGCGCCGGTCTTGATGAAGTAAACACCAAGCTCGCCTTCCTCTGCGGGAAGATCTCTGATATTGATATCAACGCGGAGACCGTCGGTGGTATCGTTGGGATCGATAGTACCCTCTTCATTGCCCTTGCCGCCCTCTGTGCAAGCAAAGAGACACATAGGAAGCGCGAGAAGCGCGAGAAGAAGTGCAATTAAAGATCTGAATTTTTTCATAGTCAATGTGTTCCTCCGTTAAAGTGGTATACATATTATACAACAACCGAGTGTGTTTGTCAACAGTTTTTGTAAATTTCCCTTTACCTTTTGGGATTTTTGATGTTCGCAAAAAGGTCAAGGAATCTTCGTCTTGCATCAAAAGGAGCTGCTGTTATTTCGGGTATCGGCTCTGTGGTTTCAAGGCTTGCCTTTATTTCTGCGACCTTGCGTTGCCACTCTGCGCGGTTGAAGTGAGTAGTGCAGGTACGGTTGAAGTGAACGGGACCCGAGGTATATCCGACGTAATAGGGATAGATGCCCTCTTCCTCGTTCTTTTCCTTTACGCAAAGATTGTAGTAATAGGGACGGTATTTTGTGCTGAAGGGCATAACGTCATAGGGCAGCTCCATATAGGTATACTGCGCATCAACAACGGCGATCTCCATCGGGAAATTACGGTCAACCTTTACCAGAGCGACCTGCTTGATGTTCTGCGGCGGACACCACTCGCAGGCAACGGCGCCCTCGACATAGTCATAATCGACCATAATGTGAGTCGTGCAGTATTCGGTCGGCTCGGTGCCCTTGACGAACCAGCCTGTCTCGGCGCGGCTTCCTCTGCCGTCGTGATAGCAGGCTTCGCTCATAAGAAGTCCCGAATCCTTGCAGAAAGTGCACTGAACGAGGTTGTTCGCCATATTAAATTCAAGATATTTGTCACCCTCCTGCATATTGGCAATGACCTTCTGCTCGTGGATGGGACCCATGATCGCATCCCAAACGGGAACGCAGGGATTCGAGGACGCGCTGATGGGCTTGGGGTATTCATAACCGTACCATACGCCGCAGATATAATAAGGAGTATAGCCGATGAACCATCTGTCGTAGTAATCACCCGCGGAACCCGTCTTACCTGCAACGTCAATGTCGTAATTGCTGTCAAAGGTGATAGACGCAGCAGTACCGCCTGTTCTCGGAACGCTTTCGAGAAGCTTGTTCATGATCGAAGCGGTCTCCTCGCTGATGGCGACCTTGCCCTCGTAGCTGTTGTCAAGAATAACGTTTCCGCTTGAATCGGTGACTCTCAGATAAGTGCGGGGCTTGCTGTAAATACCGCTGTTTACAAACATGGAATATGCCGCGGAGATTTCACGCACGGTAACACCGTAGTTAAGCTGACCGAGACCGAGCGAAGCAAGTCCGATGTCGGAATATCCCGTTCCATCCGAGAATTCGCCGTATTCGATCATACTCTTCATTTCAAGAGTATCATAACAGAAATCAAAAGCATTTTTGAGTCCGACCTGCTCGAGTAGCTTGATCGAAACCGTGTTGGTAGAAACCTTGAGTGCATATGCGATATTGATAAGACCGCGGTAGGTCCTTGTGGAGTTTCTCGGCCAAGCAACGAGCTTTCCGTTTTCTTCAACATAGCTGTGCGGGGTATCTTCAAGCACGGTAGCCCATGTCAGAAGTCCCTTTTCGAGCGCGGGAGCATACACCGCAAGCGGCTTGATAGCCGAACCGGGAGGTCTCTTTGCGCGCGTGGCAAAGTTGAGAACTCGGTTTGCCGTTTTCTCACCTCGCGCACCGACAACGCCGAGAACGTCGCCCGTGTAGGGGTCGATAACGATCGCCGAGCACTGCGGCTTGATTCCCGAACCTGTTTTGGGGAAGTTTTCTTCGTTAAGGAAGACCTCCTCAAGGACCGACTGGATCTCGGTATCAACAAGGCATTCGATATTAAGACCGCCGTTATAAACAAGCATTGCCGCCATTCTTTCGGAATAGTCGTACTCCGCCATAAGGTCGTTGATGACGTCCTCGATAACGGTGTCGGCATACCAGGAGTTTACTCCCGCGGTATCCGCATCGGTATCTTCCTCCTTGCTTCCGGGAAGATTGAGAACGAGCTCTTTTTCGTAAGCCTCCTCAAACTCGCGATAGGTGATAAGCCCCTGATCATACATCTCGTAAAGAACGATATTTCGTCTTTCGGCGTTATATTCGGGATAAATTATGGGATTGAATCGCGAGGGGTTTTTTGTAATGCAGGCAATAGCCGCGCACTCGATGAGAGTCAGTTCGGAGACGTCCTTCGAGAAATAATTGTAAGCCGCCGCCTGAACTCCGTTCGAGCCGTTGCCGAAGTTTACGATGTTGAGGTAGAGCTCAATGATCTCTTCCTTATCCATCTTGGTTTCAAGGTCGAGAGCCCAGAATATCTCCTGGATCTTTCGCTGGATGGAATATTCATCGTTGCCCGTTACGTTTTTGATAAGCTGCTGGGTGATCGAAGAGCCGCCGAAGCCGTCGCCGCTGCCCGTAAAGAAGGTGAGTCCCGCGCCAACTGTACGGCGCCAGTCAACCCCCGCATGCGTCATGAAACGCTTGTCCTCGATCGCTATGACGGCATTGATAATATTGTCGGGCATCTGCTCAAGAGGCACAAAGGTCTGGTCGACCTCGCCCTGAAGGGTATGGTCGGCAGCCGACTGCATCGGCAGAAGCTCACCGACGCGGTTTGCACGGTCGGTAAAGTCATAATAATAAAGATGCGTGGTCGTTGAGCTTGAAAGGTCGATGCGGAACTGTTCGACATCTATTTCGGTGTCAACGTAATTGTTGATGTATACCGAAAAGACGCAAACGATGATGATTCCCGTCAGCGCGATTATCAGCAGCAGGGTCATCAGCAGGTTGGCAAGTATCTGAAAGAATTTTCCCACACCGCCGAGTCCGACTTTTCCCGCCGTTTTCAGCTCTTCTCCCCAATTTATTTTTTTGTTTGCCATTTATGATCTCCTAAAAGATTCGCTTATATCATATTATCATACATTTTTGAATATTTTATGAATTTTGGACGATAATATCTTCAGCGAAAGCAAAATATTTATCTGCAGAGGGTAAAATGAACACTAAAAATCTCATTGTAGCATTCATAACCGTTTCCGTCGCCGCGCTCGTGGTTTCGGCTTTTGCCGTTTTTGCGGTCGCGCGAAGCAGGTACGAGGCTATGCTCACATCAGCCACCGAGGCGGAAGACATCCGCACCGAAGAACCGACAAGATCGCCCGAAACTACCGCCGCTCCCGAAACGTCTGCCCTTCCCGAAGAAACTTCGGAAATAACCGAAAGCGAAACGCTTCCGCAACAAACCGAAGCTCCCGAAGAAAGCACAATGGAAGTTACAACAGATGTAGAAGAAACAACTGAGGCTCCTTCCGGCTACACGCTGAAGCTCGACGGCGACAGATTAATTGTAAACGCACCAGACGGTACACCCGTCTGCGAGCGTATTATCGACACCTCATCGCTTCATCCGAAAGACCGCGAAGCCCTCATTTCGGGGATCTTGTTTTCGGATGAAAGATCTGCGATGAGCGCGATCTACGATATTATTTCGTGATCACTTGAGAACGACCGAATCATCGCCCGCAAGGCGGCGAAGCTCGGCTATCTGAACGTCGCCGAGAGCCATGCCGTGGATGTGATCGGCATATTTTTTCGTATCGGCAAAATAGAAGCTGACGCGCGTGAAGCCCTCGAAGATCTCAACGATATTCTCGCATTTTTTGTAGATCTCGGAATTCCTTGAAGGCACGCGTATATAGACCACGGAAACCGCCTTCGGGCGTTCGGACACGGGTCTTGCCGTGCTCGGTGTGGGAGGTTTCTGAGGCTGCGGCTTCGGCGGCTCGGGCTTGCGACGCTTGAAATCTTCATCTGTCAGAAGCATTGCGGCTGTGTTCACAAGCACCTTTGCCCGCTCGCCGTCGCGGCGTGAAACGGTGCCCGTGATGCAAACCGCATTGTCCTCATCTATGTGTCGGCGATAGGCTTCATACTGCTTCGAGAAAACGACAAGCTCAAGCGAGCCCGACTTGTCCTCGAGCGTTGCGAAAGCCATCGCGTCGCCCTTTCGGGTCGTTTTTTGAGTTACCGAGGAAATTATTCCGCAAAGGCAGACCTTTGTTCCGTCGGCAAGAGTTTCCTCTTCCTCCTCGTCCTCTTTTCCCGCGACTTCGACAATGCTTTGCGGCGAAAGCGATTTGATATGGAGTCCGTAACCGTCAAGCAGGTGACCCGAGAAGAAGAGTCCCGCCGCTTCGCGTTCCATATAGAGCAAATCCTTCGTCGGAAATTCGGGAATCTCGGGGTAAACGATGCTCTCGCCCGCACCCTCGACGGCATCGGGCATCGAGAACATATCCATCTGCCCCGCAATATTGCCGTTTTTCTTGCGTGAAATTGCTCCGAGCGCTTCGTCAAGCGTTGCAAGCAGACGCGAGCGGTAAACGCCGAGCGAATCGAACGCACCCGCCTTTATCAGCGACTCGACCATTCTGCGGTTGAGATCGCCGTCCGACATTCTGTCAAGGAAATCCGAGAATGACGAAAAAGGTCTGTCGATCCTTTCGAGAATAAGTCTGTCAACGAACTGACGTCCCACGTTTTTGAGTGCTAAAAGTCCGAAGGTGATGTCCTTGTCGCTGACGTGGAAATCAAGCATACTGCGGTTGATGTCGGGCGGAAGAACGCGGATGCCCGCGCGGTTCGCCTCGGCGATATATTCCGCGATCTTATCGGCATTGCCGAGTACCGAGGTCAAAAGCGCAGAGAAATACTCGCGCGGATGGTGCGCCTTGAGATATGCGGTTCGGAAGGAAAGCATAGCGTAAGCCGCCGCGTGGCTCTTGTTGAAGGCATAGGAAGCAAAGCTTGACATATCCTCAAATAGCTGCTCCGCGATCTCGCGCTCAACACCGCGTTCTGCGGCACCGTTTATGAAATTATCCCTCTCCGCCGCAAGTGCGGAGGCTTTTTTCTTTGACATCGCGCGGCGCACGATATCCGCACGTCCGAACGAGAATCCCGCAACCGTGCGGAAGATATTCATAACCTGCTCCTGATAAACGATACATCCGTAAGTCGGGCGGAGTATCGGCTCAAGCAGGGGATGTGCATATTTTACGCTTTCGGGGGCGTTCTTGCCCTCGATATATCTCGGAATCGACTCCATCGGTCCCGGGCGGTAAAGCGCGATCGCGGCGAGAATGTCATCAATATTCTCCGGGCAAAGATTCTGGAGCATCGCCTTCATTCCGGAAGATTCAAGCTGAAAAACTCCGCTCGTCTGCCCCGAGGAGATGAGCTCATAGGTCTTTTTGTCGCCAAGATCGACCTTTTCGATCTCAAAATCGGGTGTTTTTTCTTTTATCATCTTGACCGCGTCATCAATTATGGTCAGATAACGCAAAGCAAGGAAGTCGAATTTCAAAAGTCCGAGGGACGCAACGGTGTCCATATCGAACTGAGTTATGACCGCACCGCCCGATACCGCAAGCGGCAGATATTCGTAAACGGGTCGCTCGGTGATAACGACGCCCGCGGCGTGGATCGACACGTTTCGCGGCATACCCTCAAGCAGGCGCGCCGTGTCGATAAGCTCGCGAATATCGTCGGATGATTCGTATTTTTCTTTAAGCGCGGGAACGAGGAGAGCCTGATCTATCGTAACGTCAAGCTCACGGGGAACGAGCTTTGCGATCTCGTCAACGTCGGCATAGCTCATACCGAGAGCACGTCCGCAATCGCGGATAGCCGCGCGCGCGGCAAGTGTGCCGAAGGTTATGATCTGCGAAACGCGATCCGTGCCGTATTTATCCTTGACGTAAGCCAATACCTCGTCGCGGCGGTTGTAGCAGAAGTCGATATCAATATCGGGCATACTGACTCGCTCAGGGTTGAGGAATCTCTCAAATAGAAGATCAAATCGAAGCGGGTCGATATCGGTGATCCCCGTGCCGAACGCAACAAGGCTTCCGCATCCCGAACCTCTGCCGGGACCGACGGGTATGCCCGCGCCCTTCGCAAATCCAACGTAATCCGAAACGATGAGGAAGTAATCATCAAATCCCATCGAATGGATGACGTCGAGCTCGTAATCTGCGCGTTCCATATAATCTGTGAGTGTAAAGCCCTCTGCGGGGAGTCTGCCCGCGAGCATCAAACGCTCGATGCCCTCATAAGTGCGAAGACGGAGCAAGTCCGCCGCATTCTCACCCTCGCGGAGAGGATAGGTCGGCAGGAGATAACCCTTGTCCTCAAAGACAAGATTACATCTTTCCGCGATCTTGACCGTGTTTTCGATCGCACCCGTAAAGCCGCCGAAAAGGCGCTCCATTTCCTGTGTTGATTTATAGTAAAACTCTTCGGTTTCAAATCCCGGTCTGCCGCCATCCGCCATTGTGGTATTCGTCTGAATACACATAAGAACGGTCTGCGCGCGCGCATCGCTCTTACGAAGATAATGCACGTCGTTGGTGGCTACAACGGGGAGATCAAGCGCGCAAGCAAGCTCATAAAGTTCGGGCAGGATCTGCCTTTCCTCCGCAATGCCGTGGTTCTGGAGCTCGATATAAAAATGATCTTTTCCGAAGATCTGCTTGTATGTTTTTGCGATATTCTCCGCCCTTTCGCGGTCGCCCGCGGTGAGTGCCGAGGGGATCTCGCCCGAAAGGCAGGCAGAAAGAGCTATCAGTCCCTCGGAATGGTGGCGAAGGAGTTCAAGGTCAACTCGCGGACGCGAATAAAAGCCCTCCGTGAAAGCCTTCGAGACCATATAAGTCAGGTTCTTGTATCCGATCTCATTCTCGCAAAGCAGAACAAGATGGTGCGAGCCACCCTCGCGCCCCGAAACTCTGTCAAACCGCGAGCCGGGAGCAACGTAGACTTCGCATCCGATGATGGGCTTGATGCCCTTTTCGGTACAGGTGCGGTAGAATTGCATCGTTCCGTACATACCGCCGTGGTCAGTCATTGCAACGGCAGAATGCCCCGCCGCGATGACCGCCTCGGGGATATCCTTGATACGGCACGCGCCGTCAAGAAGACTGTATTCGGTATGCAGATGCAAGTGAACGAAGTCGCCCATTTCCGCACCTCCTTGTGTTTTTATTCCTTTCCCGCAAGTGCGAGAAGCTTTTTTAATCTGTGATTAAGTCCCGATTTGGTTATCGCGGGTGAATGTTTTGCCGCAAGATCGGAAAGCGAAAGCTCGGGGAAATCCTCGCGAAGCGTTGCGGTTTCCTTGAGTTCATCGGGGAGCGCGGCAAATCTTCCGCTCGCGCGTATTTCGGCAATGGCGTCGATCTGTACCTGCGACGCGACGGCGACACGCCCGATGTTTCTTATCTCGCAGTTTGAATTTCTGTTGACCTGACCGCGCAACTCGCGCATCAGCTTGCCTTGCATCAGCTCCATGACCGAGCTGACCGCACCGGCGGTAGTCAGAACGTCCTCGACGTCCTCGGAACGCTTGAAAATGAGGGATGATATTCCGTCCCTTCCCGACAGCGTGGGCGAGTGACCGAGATCAGCGAAAAAGCCGAGGACGGATTCGGCACGTGCGGGATCGTTTATTCGTATTTCAATGCGCGATTCGCGCTCGGGATCGGAAAAATTTGCCGAGGAAAGCAAAACTCCCGAAAGGAACGCCGCGCGGCAGTTTTTGCACTTAAAAAGCGTACTTTCCCCGCCCGATGACATCTCGCGAAGCTTATCGGCAAGCTTATCCGAGGAGAATGATACCTCCGCGGAAATTCTGCCGTAGCTGTTTGAATATTCAGCCTCTGCCTCTCTGCCGAAAGTATCGCGCAGAAGTTTGAGCATCAGCTCTGTTGATATTTTGCCCGAAAGCTTTGCGTAGATTCCTCCGTCCGGCGAGCAATCGGCGTTGATAAGGATACCGCAGAGCATAGAGCGGCGGCAACACTGCGCCGAGGGCAGATTGCCCGAAATTTCTTCCCTTACCCGTTCGGTAAAATTCTTCATTCTCCGCAGCCCACTCTTCTGATCTCACATTCGAGCTCTACGCCGTAGTTTTGGCGAACAACTCCTTGAATATGTTTAACAAGACCGAGAACATCACTCGCGGTCGCATTTCCGATATTGATTATGAATCCCGCGTGTTTTTCGGACACCTGTGCGCCGCCGACGGTGTAACCCTTGAGCCCCGAATCTTCGATCATCTTGCCGGCAAACATGTCGGGCGCGGGACGCTTGAAAACGCTTCCCGCGCTGGGGTATTCAAGCGGCTGTTTGGATCTTCTTCTCTGCATCAGATCGCGCATAACGGCGTCGATCTCGTCCTTGTTACCATCTTTGAGGGTAAAGGTCGCAGAAATGCAGATAAGATTCTTGTTTTCAAAGAAAATGCTGTGGCGATAGGAAAGATCCATTTCGTCCTTTCGGAGAGTGCGGAGCTCGCATTTTTCGGCGTCGTAAAGAGTGCAGGATTCAAGCACCTCTGCCACCTCTCCGCCATAAGCGCCCGCGTTCATAACGACCGCCCCGCCCGTGCTTCCGGGAATGCCGTAAGCAAATTCAAGACCCGTCAGCGACGCGTTTTTCGCGGTCACCGCAAGCGCGGTGAATGACACGCCCGCACCCGCCGTGACACGGTTTCCGTCAACCGCGACCTCGTTCATTTTCTCGGTGAAGATAACGCATCCGCGGTAGCCTTCGTCCTCAAAAAGAATGTTCGAGCCGTTGCCGACGACTATGTAAGGGATCTCGCGATCCATAAGATACGCAACGACATATTCAAGCTCCGAGTCATTCTTCGGGAAGACCGCAAGATCGGCTTTACCGCCGATTTTGAAGCTTGATCTCGAGGAAAGCGCAAGCGCCTTTTGGCATTCTATTCCCTCTATTTCATATTTTCGCATAAGCGACAACAAAACAAGATCTCTGTCCATAATTACTCCAAAATTTCAAGAACATCTCGGATGTCCTTGATAACATAAGTGATGTTCATTCCCTCGGGCACTTCCTTGCCCTTCGGGTTGAGCCAGCAGGTGTCGATCCCGTATTCGACTCCGCCCTTGATATCCGAGGTCAGCGAGTCGCCGATGATGAGCGCCTGCGACTTATCAAAACCGGGAATATCTGCCGCCACGGCGTCAAAAAATCCCTTTTTCGGCTTGGCAACGCCAATGGCGTCCGAAATATAGCACTTTTCAAAATAATCCTTGATCGCGCAGCCGCCGAAGCGCGCCTTCTGCACCGCCTCGATGCCGTTGGTGATGATATACATCTTATATTTCCCGTAAAGTGCGCGGCAAACTTCCTCCGCACCGTCAAGCAGCACAGTCTGCTTTTTGAGATTCTCTACGTATGCATCGGCAAGCATTGCGCCGTCAAGATCAAAGACGTAATGCTCGCAAAACTGCTCGAAACGAAGCACCTTGAGGCGATCCTTCGTCACCTCGCCGCGCTCAAGCATCTTCCAGAGATTGTCGTTAATGCGGCTGTAGGTTTCGATAACCACGTCATCCGTCGGCAATCCTACCGACTCAAAAGTTGCGGTGATCGCTCTCTTTTCACCAAGCTTGAAATCAAGAAGGGTGTCGTCTGCGTCAAAAAGCAGCCATTTATACATTTTTGTGTACCTCTTTTTGAGTTAATGTCCGCTTGCGCGGAGTTAAGGTCGGCTTCGCCGAGTTAAGATCGCGCTTCGCGCGAGTTAATGTTCGGCTTCGCCGAAGTTAAGGTAGCTTTTCGCTATTGCGAAAAGCATTTGATCCAAATTCATACTTTCTCAAGATATATTATACTACATAATTTGGATTTTTGCAACACTAAAATTCAAAAATAAACTCTGCGAAGCAGACATTAACTCGGCGCAGCCGATTTTAACTTGCCGAAGGCAATATTAACTCCGCGCAAGCGGACATTAACTTGAAAAGCTCTTGCATTTTCCTCTCAAATGTGCTATAATGTACTATGTATAATAATATAATGCAGAAATATTGTTTAATTCAGGAAGGAGAGGTAAAATATGACTGTTATCGGCGTAACGGGTCCCAGCGGGGCGGGCAAATCGCTTTTCTGTTCTTATCTTGAAGAGCTCGGTTGTCTGCATCTCGATTGCGACAAAATCTATCATGATCTCGTCGATTCTCCCTCCGAATGCACACGCGCGCTTGAGGCGGAATTCGGCGCGGAGGTGATCAAACCCGACGGAAGCCTTGACCGCATCGCACTCGGCGGCATCGTCTTTGCTCCCGGTGCGGACAAGCTCCGCGGGAAACTCAACGAGATCACCCACGCATTTGTTCTTGCGGAGGTACGCAAAGCAATAGCAGAGACCGATAAAGTTTGCGCCGTCATTGATGCTCCACTTCTCTTTGAGGCAAATTTCGAGAAGGAATGCAACTTCACCGTCGCACTTCTCGCCTCGCCCGAGCTTCGGCTTTCAAGACTGACCCTGCGCGACAACCGCACGGCAGAGGCATTGAAGGCTCGTATGAACGCCGCTCCCGCAGATGAGTTTTATTCTTCGAGAGCAACATATACCGTTATCAACGACGGCGACGCGGACAAGCTCCGCGCTGCCGCAAATGATATTTTAGTCAAAGCAAAATGAGCAAAAAATTTCTGAACACTCTGGCGATAACCCTCATCCTGATCCTTTCGGTGGGCTGCGGATTTATTTACGACATCCTCTTCACGCAGTACCGCCTGAAGGAATATCCAAGGCAGTACAACGACACCGTCATCGCCTGCTATTACGAATACGCCGTGCCCGTTTCGGTGATCTACAGCACCGTCAAAATGCAAAGCAATTATGACTCGGGGCACGTTGACGGCGATCGGATCGGGCTTATGCAACTCACGCGCGAGGAATACGATCTGCTTTCCTCCGAGCTCGGGCGCAGGATAGATTCGGGGCTTCTCTTCGACCCGAAGACCAATATTGAGATCGGTGCCTACAAGCTCTCGAAGCTCTTCACCAAATATCAAAGTTGGCGCGCGGTTTATGCCGCTATCTTCATCGGCGAGGACACTGTTGACGAATGGCTTATCGACGAGGTAAATCTCGCCGCGGACGGCACTCTTGAAACCATCCCCGACGAGGATACCGAAAAATTCGTCAAAAAATTCGAAAAAACGGTAGAGATCTACCGCGAATTATATGAATCGGCAAATTAAGAAAGGAAAAATACACAAAATGAGCGAAAACAAAACTCCCGCAGAAGCCGCTCGCGAGCTTCTTTACAAGAAAAAGAGCGTTTACGAACGCCGCGACGAGGCTGCCATTGAGGCGGCTTACGAATACGCCAAGGGCTACGCAAAGTACCTTGACGACGCAAAGACCGAGCGCGAGGCTGTTTGGGCTTCCATCAAGCTTGCAGAGGCTGAGGGCTTCGTTCCCTACTCCTTCGGCGACGAGATCAAAGTTGGCGGCAAGTACTACTACAACAACCGCGGAAAGAATCTCTTCCTCTTCTCCCTCGGCGAAGAGGCTCTCACCGAGGGTATCCGCATCTCCGCGGCTCATATCGACTCCCCCCGCATCGACCTCAAGCAGGTTCCCCTCTATGAGGACAGCGGAATGGCATTCCTCAAGACACACTACTACGGCGGTATCAGAAAGTACCAGTGGGTAGCAACTCCCCTCGCACTCCACGGCGTTGTCATCAAGGCTGACGGCGAGAGCGTTTGGGTATCCATCGGCGAAGACCCTGCAGATCCCGTTCTTTATATCAACGACCTTCTCCCCCACCTTGGTCACAACGATGACCGCAAGCCCCTCGGCGAGGCTATCCCCGGCGAAAAGCTCAATCTCCTCGTCGGCAGCCGTCCTCTCGTAAACGAGGCAGACGGCATCAAGCTCAACGTTCTCCGCATTCTCAACGAGAAATACGGTATCTGCGAGGAAGACTTCCTCTCCGCAGAGCTTTCCGCAGTTCCCGTCGGAAACGCACGTGACGTCGGACTTGACCGCTCCATGATCTGCGCTTACGGCCATGACGACCGCGTTTGCGCTTATCCCGCAATGACCGCTATGTTCGAGGCTCTCAAGGCAGGAACTCCCCACACTATGATGTGCATCCTTGCCGACAAGGAAGAGACCGGAAGCGACGGTAACTCCGGTATGCAGTGCGATCTCATCCTTGACCTCATCGACGCTATCGCAGAATCGCAGAAGGCTTCTCCCGCGGCAGTCCGCGCGGCATCTATCTGCCTCTCCGCAGACGTTTCCGCTGCTTTCGACCCCAACTTCGGCGAAGCATTCGAGAAGCGCAATTCCTCCCTCCTTTCCTGCGGCGTGGTCCTCACCAAGTACACAGGCTCTCGCGGTAAGGGCGGAACGAATGACGCATCGGCTGAATTCATCGGCAGACTCCGCGCTATGATGGCGAAGGACGACGTTGTATGGCAGGCAGGCGAGCTCGGTAAGGTCGATTTCGGCGGCGGCGGAACCGTTGCAAAGTTCATCTCCAAGCACAACATCGAGGTCGTTGACCTTGGCGTTCCCGTGATCGCTATGCACGCGCCCTACGAGGTCATCTCGAAGGTCGACCTCTACGAGGCACACCGCGGCTTCTCGGCATTCAACCGCTATTAAGATATGCTCGAGCGACTCGCCAAACTGAACGAAAAGTATTCCGATATTTCCGCATCCCTCGAGGATCCCGCGGTGATCTCGGATATCGAAACCTATACAAAATTACTCAAAGAGTATAAAAACCTCACCCCCATCATCGAGGAATACCGCCGCTATCTTGCGGCGGTGGACTCCGAGGGTGAGGCAAGAGCTATCCTTGACGACAGTTCCGCCTCCGAGCTCCACGAGCTCGCCAGGGAGGAATTTGTTGAGGCAAAAGCTACCATTGAGGACTCCATTCAGAAGCTGAAGATCCTTCTTCTCCCCCGCGACCCGAATGACGACAAAAACGTCATCGTCGAGATCCGCGCGGGCACGGGAGGCGACGAGGCTGCGCTTTTTGCCGCCGTGCTTTTCAGAATGTACTCGATGTACTGCGACACCTGCGGCTTCAAGATCTCGGTTGCAAACGCGAACGAGACCGACCGCGGCGGCTTCAAGGAGATCACCTTCTCGATCGAGGGTGACGGCGCATACTCGCGCTTCAAATTCGAATCGGGCGTTCACCGCGTTCAGCGCGTGCCCGAAACCGAATCGCAGGGACGCATCCACACCTCTGCGGCAACCGTTGCGGTCCTTCCCGAAGCGGACGCCGTTGAAGTCGAGATCCTCCCCGCAGACCTCATTTTTGAATCCTGCAAATCAAGCGGCGCGGGCGGTCAGCACATCAACAAGACCGAATCCGCAGTCCGTCTGACACACAAGCCCACGGGCATCGTCATCGAGTGCCAGCAGGAGCGCTCGCAGTTCCAGAACAAGGACAAGGCTCTCGCAATGCTTCGCGCAAAGCTTTACGATATGAAGCGCACCGAGCAGGAAAACGCCATTGCGGGCGCGCGCCGCTCGATGGTCGGAAGCGGCGACAGAAGCGAAAAGATACGAACCTACAACTACCCCCAGAACCGCGTCACCGATCACAGGATCGGCTTGACGCTCCACAGCCTTGACACATACGTCAACGGCAACATCGGCGAGATGATCGACGCTCTGATCGCCGCCGACACCGCGGAAAGACTCCGCGGCGAGAATCAATAACATTTAAGATTTACGGAAGATATTTATGAAAACGATACTGATCAAGGTAAACCCCGACGATCCGAGCAAGGAAGCGCTTGCACCCGCCGCAGAAATACTGAAACGTGGCGGCACAGTTGTTTTCCCCACCGAAACCGTCTACGGTCTCGGCGGAGATGCGACCCACAGCGAAAGCGCGGAAAAGATATACGCCGCAAAAGGGCGCCCCTCGGATAACCCCCTCATCATTCATATTTCAGACCCCGACGACGTCGAGCCTTATGCGGTAACAAGCAAGCTTTGGTACCGCCTTGCGCGTCATTTTATGCCGGGTCCCTTGACTGTTATCCTTCCGAAAAAGGACACGATCCCCTCTACGGTCACGGGCGGACTTGACAGCGTCGCTGTGCGCTGTCCCGCCCATCCCGTTGCGCTGAAGCTCCTTGAGCTTACGGGACTTCCCGTTGCCGCACCCTCGGCAAATATTTCGGGCAAGCCCTCACCCACCTGCGCCGAGCACGTTATCGAGGACCTTGACGGCAGAGTCGATTGCATCATCGACGGCGGCGAATGCACTTTCGGTGTCGAATCCACCATCGTCAAGATCACGGGCGAGGATTCCCTCATCCTTCTGCGCCCCGGCGCGGTCACTTACGACGCGCTCTGCTGCGTTTGCTCCGACGTTACGGTTTCGGACAACGTGATGAATCAATTAAAGGAAAACGAACGCCCCATCTGCCCCGGCTCGAAATACCGCCACTACGCCCCCGACAAGCCGCTGACTTTGGTTGGCGGAAGTGACGCGGCGCGTGTTGCCTTCTTTGCGGAAAAGCAAAAGGAAGGCGCGGTCATTATTTGCTATGACGAGCAGGCAGAGCATCTCCCCGCCGATCGGGTCATCACCATCGGCAAGAAGGATGACCTTGAAGCGCAAGGTCACCGCCTTTTCGCCGCCCTGCGCGAATGCAACTCTCTTGAAGGACTGTGCGTTTATGCAAATCTTCCTTCAACCGACGGCTTCGGTCTTGCGCTCTATAACCGCCTTATCCGCGCGGCGGCGCACACCGTCGTTTATCCCGATGAACTTTGAATATGATCAGACTTATTATAGATTTTTGAGGTAACAAATGGCAAGAAAGAAAAAAGCGGAAGTGATCGAGGTCCTTCCTCCCGCACCCGCAACGGATCAGCCTATAACAGAAACAATAGAAAAGAACTATATGCCCTACGTTATGAGCGTTATAGTTTCGCGTGCGATCCCCGAGATCGACGGCTTCAAGCCATCGCACAGAAAACTGCTCTATACGATGTATAAAATGGGCTTGCTTTCGGGCGGAAGAATTAAAAGTGCGAACGTCGTCGGACAGACGATGCGCCTCAACCCCCACGGCGACGCCGCTATCTACGACACCCTTGTCCGTCTGACACGCGGAAACGCCGCACTTCTCCACCCCTTCATCGACTCCAAGGGTGCTTTCGGTAAGCAGTACAGCTCGAACATGGCTCCCTCGGCTTCGCGTTATACC
Organism: Clostridia bacterium; assembly: GCA_017415485.1. GTDB lineage: Bacteria > Bacillota > Clostridia > Oscillospirales > CAG-272 > CAG-390. The sequence continues at coordinate 4,978 of JAFQGP010000112.1, read as the reverse complement.
GAGGTTCGCCTTGAAAAGTTCGCAACCGAGCTCTTTGTCGGCATCGACAAAAACGCAGTCGATATGATCGACAACTACGACAGCACAACAAAGGAGCCCGCACTGCTCCCCACCACCTTCCCGAACATCCTCGTCACACCCAATATGGGTATTGCGGTAGGTATGGCATCGAGGATCTGTTCCTTCAACCTTGAGGAAGTCTGCGACGCGACGATCGCCCTTCTGCGTTCGCCGAAGCTGACTGTGGACGAGCTTCTTGACATTATGCCCGCGCCCGACTTCCCCGGCGGCGGCGAGATCATCTATGACCGTGAAACGATGAAGAAGGTCTACGAGACCGGTGAAGGCCCCGTCAAGATCCGCGCGAAATACCGCTACGACAAGGAAGCCAACTGCATCGACATTCTCGAGATCCCCTATTCGACCTCGATCGAGATCATTATGAAGAAGATCGCGGATATGATGAAGGCGGGACAGCTCCGCGACGTCACCGACTTCCGCGACGAGATCGACATTTCGGGCTTCAAGCTCACGCTCGATCTGCGCCGCGGTGCCGACCCCGACGCGCTGATGCTCAAGCTCTTCAAAACCACCGCACTCGAGGATAACTTCTCCTGCAACTTCAATGTAATCATAAATTCGACGCCCATGACCCTCGGCGTGCTCCCGCTTCTTCGCGAGTGGATCACCTTCCGCAAAGCATGCCTTTCGCGCGAGCTGACCTTTGAACTCGAAAAGAAGAAGGACAAGCTCCATCTCCTTCTCGGCCTTGGCAAGATACTCCTTGACATCGACAAGGCGATCAAGATCATCCGCAACACGCAAAAGGAATCCGAGGTCATCAAAAACCTCTGCACCGGATTCTCCATCGACGAGCGCCAGGCGGAATTCATCGCCGAAATCAAGCTCCGCTACCTCAACCGCGAATATCTCATCAACCGCATAAACGAGATAGACTCGCTCCGCAAGGAGATCGAAGAGCTCGAGGCTACTCTTGCCGACGAGATCAAGCTGAAGCGCCTCATCGCGAAGCAGCTCGGCGAGATCAAGAAAAAGTACGCGCAGCCCCGCCGCTCGACCATCACAAGCGCCGAGAATATCGAGATCTACCGTCCCGAGGAGCACGTGGAGAACTACCCCGCGCACTTCTTCCTTACCGCGGACGGCTACTTCAAGAAGATCACGGACAAATCCCTGCGCGGAAACGACGAGCAGAGATTCAAGGAAGGCGACCGCCTGATCGCCGAATTTGACGGCGAAAACATCACCGAACTTGCCGTCTTCACCAACAAAGCACAGCTTTACCGCTTCAAAGCGGCGGACATCGCTCCCTGCAAGGCAAGCGAAATGGGCGAGTTCCTTCCCGCCAAGCTCAAGTTTGACGATGACGAAAAACCGATCTACATCCGTCTCGACAAGGATTGGGACGACAAGCGCAATATGGTCTTCGTCTTTGAAAACGGCAAGGGCGTGAAGGTCCCGCTCTCGGCTTACGCCGTCAAGGGCACGCGCCGCAAGATGACGGGAGCCTACTCTTCCGCATCGCCCATCGTCGGCATCTTCGAGGAATACAAAACTCCCTTCGAGCTTCTTATCATCTCGACCGCCGACCGTGCCATTGTTCTCTCGACAAATCTTATTCCTCTCAAGACAACAAGGACCGCCGCGGGCTCGCAGCTCCTGCTTCTCAAAAAGGGCGCGACTGTTGCCACGGTGCTCAAGGATTTCGGGGACAAATTTGAATCCACAAAGGGCTACAAAAAGACCAAGATCCCCGCAACGCCCGTTCTTCTTGTCGAAAAGGACATCGATAAGATGCAGCTGAAACTCGATATCTGATACCCCTTTTGAGGTTTTAATATGAAATTCAAAAACAATATCAAAAGAGGAGCTATCCTCTTGCTCGCGCTGCTTCTGGCGTCGGCATCCTCCTTTGCAGTATATGCCGCCGTCAACTACAACAGCGCAAATGACCCCGTCGTTTCCTTCTCGGGAATGGTGGCATACGTCAACGACATTCTTGAAAGCATCAGATCCTCCATCAAGGAGCTTGATCTGCGGATGACCCTTCTTGAGGCGGGCGGTTACACGCCCGGCACGTCCACGGGCGGAACGGTAAGCAGCGGAATGCTCAAAGACCTGCTTGACCGCATCGAATCGCTCGAAAAGAGGGTCGGCGATCTTGAAACAGACAATGCCTCTCTCCGCACAGAGCTTGCAAACACCAAAAACGAGCTCCGATCGCTGATAGACGAGCTGACTACGGAGCTGAATACGCTCGAAAAATCGCTCTCCGAGCTTTCAACTTCGATCACCAATCTCAAAAGTGACGTAAAAACGGCGAAGAACGATCTTTCGACCCTCAGCAAGAACTTCAAGCAGATCTCGGATATCTCCACAAAGCTTGAAACGGTCACATACAAGGTCAACAATCTGACTTCAAAGACGGGTGACATCACAGTGCTGAAAAACCAAGTCACGGAGCTTCAGACAGAGCTTGACAATATCTTTGCCGAGCTTGGCAAGGTCTATGACACCGTTTTCGTGCCCTATGGCGCAACCATTTACGGCAAGGATGCGGATGACGTTGTAATTCTCATTCTCCGCACGGGCTCTGCGGTTGCAGTATCGCCATATACTCAGGTCGGCTCCATTCAGGGGCTCAATGACACGACAAACGGCACCGATATCTGCAATGGCGAGGCAATTCCCCTTTACCACAGCATTATGATCCCGCGCGGCGGCGAGGACGGCAGAGGCGTGACGGTAACGTCGCTTGACGGCGCATACTTCCTGTTGGGAGGTGACTACACGATTGTCGAACCGTAAACCCGCGGTGAAGCTCATTCGTGCCCTCTCTGCCCTTCTTGCGGCGCTCTTCATCTTCTCACCGACCTCTTTTTTCACCGAAGTCAAAGCTCTGCCAATGAGCTCATATGCCTTCGATACGATAAAAACGGAGGAAGAATTCCGCGTTGCGGTCGGCGTTCGATACGGTTCGAGCGCATACCCCCTGCACGCGATGACATCGCCCTACGGCTTTGTTTTCGGAGAGGCGGAGATCTCGCGCACCGAGCATAATTTCACCCCTCTTTATACAATCGAAGAATCGGATATCGCCGCGGTCGTTGACACCAATCTGACCATCGGCTATCAGTCCTGCGAGATCGCAACAAGTGAAAAGAACACCGACATCGGCGGCTATCACGTTGAGATCTCGAACGCATCGAAGAACGTTTGGAACAACCTTGAAGACCTTCGTGTCATCTTCGGCGCGCAGTACGATCACGTTTTTCCCGCTTACATCAACGGGCAGAAAACGATCCGCATAGGCTCCTATCCGAACTATTCCTCGGCTTCCGCAGCCGCTGCGGCAGTCGGCGCGACACTTGACGACTTCACCATTTCGGTCGCATCCCCCTCCTCCGAGGGCGTTTGCTACCTGAATTCGGATTATGATACCATCCTCTTTGAATATTCGGGCGATGAAGGCTTTTGCGGCGGCGTTTGCGCGCGCCAGATAGCGGGCGCGGAATATTCCTACCTTTATTATTCAAGAAACTCCTCTCTATACGACGGCGTTTTCTGCTTCAAAAGATACCTCTCGGATTCCGAAGGCGAAGGTCTTTCGATGATAAACCTCGTCCGAATGCAGGAATACGTTGAGGGCGTTATCCCCAACGAGATCTCGAACACCTGGCCAATCGAATGCCTCCGCGCATTTGCCCTGATGGTCCGCTCGTTCGCCATTGCAAACATCAACCGCCATTACAGCGCCTATGGCTTCGACGTCTGCTCATCCTCCTGCTGTCAGGTATATCAGGGCAGAAAGCAGGTCAATGACACCGTCATAGAAGCTGTCAGATCGACGCGTAACGAGATACTTGTTTGCGGCGATACGATCGTCGAATCGGCGTATTCATCCTCGCAGGGCGGATATACGGTCGGATCGCAGTACGTATGGGGCGGATCACTGCCATACCTCGTCAATCAGCCCACACCTTGGGAGGACTACGGCGACGTCAAGAACGGACTCTGGACGGCGGAGATCACCGAAAAGGAGCTTGCCAAGGCTTTCAAAAATGCGGGATATTCCGCGATAAAGGGAAGCAGGATCGTTGATTTCAGCTATCAGACGAGCGACGATTCGCCCTATCTTTACAGCTTCACGGGAATCGACGAAAAGGGCAACAGCGCCACGGCGACCCGCGCGGCTAAGGTCAAATCCCTCTTCGGCTCGACCGTCAAATCGGCTAACTTCACGATAGCCAAGGGCGAGCTTACATACACCTACACCGACGTTCTCGCCAACCGCATCATCAACCTTGCGGGCTCTGTCAGCGGCAAGATCAATGTTTATACGGGCGAAGGAGTCAAGGAGACCGACATCTCCCTGCTCTCCTTCATGACCGACCTCGGACAAGCGCTGAGTGACGCCTCAAAGGCACTCTTCGTCAAAACCGGCGAGGGCGTTGCAACGCTCACACCCATCGAAGTCGGCGAGATCCCCGTTTCGACCATGCCCGACGCGGACGGTTATTACACGATCGTGTCGAACTTCGGCGACTTCCTTGTAGTTTCCGAGGTGCGCGACATCACCGAAACGATCAAGGCGTCGAATAAGAACAACTACGTCATCGCGGGAATGGGCTACGGCCACGGCGTCGGAGCGAGCCAATACGGCGTCCTCCACCTCGCCAAAGCCGGCGCGACCTACGAACAGATCGTCCGCGCCTACTACTCGGGCACAGAGATCGTTAATATTAAGGATTATTTCAAATAAAATTTCGGGACTGAATCAATCTGATTCGGTCCCGCTTTTTACCCAATTATATTCAGAAACCGTAGGGACCGACGTCCTCGGCGGTCCGAGCCCAATGATATTATTGCTGTGCATTAAGCTAAAAAAGTATAATTGCTTTTTCTGAATTTAGCCAAATATATAATTCAATGCCCACGGACCGCCGAGGACGTCGGT
>JAFQGP010000009.1 GCA_017415485.1 Clostridia bacterium | reverse complement strand
CCGCGACGCGCAAAGAACAATTTGCGCGTCACGAGATCCTTCGGCGGCAGGCGGTCTGCGGACGCCGCCTCAGGATGACATCGTTTCTTTTGAAGGGGGCTGCGCCCCCTTCACCTCTGCATTGCGAGCGCGAACATAGCTTTTTACTAATTATTTGTGCATATTGCTATATGTTAATTTTCAATATACGTTTGTCAGCAGTCCGGATCATGCTTCGCAAGACTGTTTTTCTTCCTTATTATATATACGTCGGCAAAACAAAGCGAGGCAGTTTTTCTTGCCCCAAATTTCCCCAAAAATATTGACTATTCCCCAATTTCGTGATATACTTAATGCATATCTATTATTATATCGGAGGACAAAATCATGATCCGTGCTGCTATGATCGGCTTTGGCGGTATCGCACAGTCGCATAAAAACTCATACCTTTCTCTTGAAAAACGCGGGATCCCCGTAAAACTCGTTGCTATCTGCGACATCGACCCGAAGGCGTTTGAGCGCCGTATGAAGATCAACATCGACACGGGCGAGTCGACACTTGGCGGTGATTTCCACACCTACACCGACCTTGAGGAGATGCTTGCAAACGAGCAGATCGACCTCATCGACATCTGTCTGCCCACGCCTCTCCATGCGGAATACGCCATCAAGATGCTCGAGCGCGGCTATCACGTTCAGAGCGAAAAGCCCATGTCACTCACCGAGGACGAATGCCGCAAAATGATCGAGGCGCGCGACCGTTCGGGCAAGCAGCTTATGATCGGTCAGTGCCTGCGCTTCTACCGTCAGTATGAATTTCTCAAGGCGTGCATCGAGGACGGCAGATACGGCAAGCCCACCGCGGCTCACTTCGACCGTCTCAGCGGACCTCCCAGATGGGGCTGGAACAACTGGTACATGAAGCCCGAGCTTTCGGGCGGCGTAATTTACGACCTCCACATTCACGATTGTGATATGATCCGCTGGCTCTTTGGCGAACCGAAGGCATTTTCCGCGGTTGCGGCTGCTACTTTTGTCAAGCACGACACCGTTTTCGTTCAGTATTACTACGACAATCTCCCCGTCAGCGCGGTTGCGGAATGGTCGCTCAAGGGCACGGGATTCCGCGCGGGATACCGCGTTGGCTTTGAAAAGGCTTCCGTCATTTTCGACGCAGACGGCGTGACCGTTTACTCGAAGGAAGACGGCGCGGCTGAAAAGATCGAGATGGCACCCTACGGCGGCATCGAAGCCGAGATCGAATACTTCGTTGATTGCATCGAAAAGGGCGTCGCTCCCGAAAAGAATATGCCCGAGTCCTCGGCGCGCACGGTTGCGATCGCGAACAAGCTTCTCTGGTCCGCCGATCACTGCGGAGAGCGCATGGAATTCGACCCGCCCGTTTACGGCAACTGATTCATTTCAGCTTCAAAGGGGAAGACAGCAAATGAAAGTCTGTGTAATTCAACCTCATTATTCCTTTGATGAGCGCAACGTCGGCAAGTGTTTTGAAGATCTGATCTCGTTGCTTGACGAGTGCGATAAAAGTATGGATCTCATCGTATTGCCCGAATACAGCGACGCTCCCGCGGACGTTAAGGGGAAGGGCGGCTTTTACGATGCGGTAAAGGAATACAATCCCATCCTTATGCAAAAGGCTTGCGAGACCGCAAAAAGGTGCAATTCTTTGGTGTTTGTCAACTGCGGATCTGAAACCGAAGACGGCATCCGCAACACCACTCACGCGATCGACCGAAACGGCAATATTGTCGGCAGGTATTTCAAAGCACATCCCGCACCCAGCGAGGTCAAAACCGATTCCGAAGGCGGGCACGAGCTTGACGTGGCTTACAGCTATGAGATCTCCGCGCCCTACATTTTAGAGCTTGAAGGGCTCAGATTCTCATTTCTTACCTGCTATGATTTCTATTTCTACGAGTACTTTTCAAAAATTGCCCGCGAAAACGTTGATATCATCATCGGTTGCTCTTTACAGCGCACGGACACTCACGATGCCCTTTCCATCATCAACAAGTTCCTTTGCTACAACACCAATGCGCACCTCATCCGCGCATCGGTCTCGCTTGGGGAGGACTCCGCGCTTTGCGGTTGCAGTATGGTCGTATCTCCGAAGGGCGAGATACTTTTGAATATGGAAAGCAAAGTCGGGCTCGGCATTTGCGAAATAGACGCAAAGAACAAATACTACAAGCCCGCGGGGCATATGGGCAGTCCGAAAGCGCATTATGAATACATCGAGGAAGGTCGCCGCCCCTGGCTTTACCGTAACGGCGGCGCGGCGATCGTGCCTTTTGACGGTATTATGAAATATCCCCGCCTTTGCGCGCACCGAGGATTCAACACCATAGCGCCCGAAAACAGTATGCCCGCCTTCGGTGCGGCAATAGCTCTCGGCGCCGAGGAGATCGAATTTGATCTGTGGTCAACAAAGGACGGTGTTCTGGTCTCCTGCCACGACAGCACTCTTGACAGGGTCAGCAACGGAAACGGAAAGATCTTTGAGCACTCTTACGCCGAGCTTCTTGAGTTGGATTTCGGCGTCAAGCACGGCGAGAAGTTCAAAGGATTGAAGATCCCCACTTTCGAGGAGATCCTTCAAAAGTTCGCGGGTCAGGTGATCATGAACATTCACGTCAAGATCTGGGACAAGAATTTTGACGATCCCATGATCGAGCAGATCGTCTCTCTCATTCGCAAATACGACTGTGAAAAGCACATTTACTTTATGACGACCAACGACAACATCATCCGCCGCGTGATGGAATATGCGCCCGACCTCAAGGTCTGCGTTGGTTGGAACGGCAACAAGGAGCCCTTGTCGATCGTCGATCGTGCCATCGAGCTCGGTGCATACAAGGTTCAGCTTTTCAAGCCTTATTTCAATCAGGAAAGCATTGACAAGGCGCACGCGCACGGTATTTTGTGCAATGTTTTCTGGGCAGACGATCCCGAGGAAGCGAAGCAGTATTTCCGGATGGGGATTGATACCGTTTTGACTAATGATTATCTGCCTGTTTATAATGCAGTTAAGGAAGAATTCTTTGGCAAATAATTATAAGATCGAGAAAATCCGCCTTCGGGCGGATTTTTTCCTTAACTTTGCCGCAGGCAAAATATCACTCTCGCGTGGCGAGAATATAACTGCGACCAACGGGAGCTGCGCCCTTCGGGCGCGGGGTGACAGAGTCAATACTTCCCTACATTCGGGAAGTATTGACTCTGTCCAAAATGTCGAAGCAAGCTTCGCCATTTTGAAGCACGGAAGCGAAGGCTGAAGCCTTCGCATTAGTTCGAGACGCTGTCTCGAGCTCTGCTTAAGAAACTTTTTTGAGAAAAAGTTTCTTAAGAATCTTCAAAAAACTTTATCATTGTAAAATATTGCGAAAAAGGCTTGAAAATCTCTCGGAAAAGTGATAAAATATATTTATCTATATAATAACCTTTAAGGAGATAAAATTATGCACGCTATAATGTACGGTGCCGGCAATATCGGCAGAGGATTTATCGGAAAACGCTTTTCCCTTTCCGGCTGGGACGTTACCTTCGTTGACATCAACGAGGCGGTCGTAAAGCAGCTTCAGAAGGACGGCGGTTATCCCGTTTACGTCACCCGCGGCAATGAATACGTCAAGGAATGGGTCGGAAACTGCACCGGCTTTGATGGCAAGGACGTTGACGGCGTTGTAAAACTCATCGCGGAGTGCGACATTCTCGCGACCTCGCTCGGAGTAAACGTTCTTCCCTTCGTTGCAGAAAATCTTGCCAAGGGTATCGCCGCGCGTTATGCGGCAGGCGGAAAGCCCCTCAATATCCTCATCTGTGAAAACCTCATCGGCTCGGAGAAGATCCTTCGCGGCTATGTTCGCCCCTACATTCCCGAGGAGCTCGTTACATATTTCGAGGAGCAGATCGGCTTCGTTTCCTGCTGTGTAGGAATCACCGTTCCTCCCACGCCCAAAAAATTCACCGACGAGAACCCTCTCGCGGTTTGCACCGACTATTACAACGAGCTGCCCGCAGACCTGACCGCATTCCGTCCCGTCGGCGCGCCCACGCCCGCGATGAACGGTCTTGTTCCCTTCACTCCCTTTGATTTCTACATCGAGCGCAAGCTGATGCTCCACAATATGGGTCACGCGACCATGGCGTACCTCGGCTATCAGAAGGGTCATAGCTACATCTACGAGGTCGGACGCGACCCCGAGATCAAGTATATCCTCATCCGCGCTCTCGACGAATCCGCACGCGGACTTGCAAAGCGCCACGGCGCGTCACTTGACGGACTTATGTCCTTCATCGACAACCTCATCCCCCGCCTTGACAATCCCCTTCTTGAGGACACCCTTCTTCGCGTAGGTAAGGACACCAAGCGTAAGCTCAGCCCCTCCGACAGACTTGTCGGCGCGTTCAACTGCGTCAAGGAAAGCGGCAAGGCCCCCGCATACCTCGCAGTCGGCATCGCCGCAGGGCTCCTTTGGGACTGCGAAGGCGACGACGCAGGCAAGGAAGTCAGCACCTGCGCCAAGACGGAAGGCGTAGCCGCAGCACTTGCAAAGTACTCGCAGATCACCGACGAAGCCGACGTAGCGCTTATCAAGAGATTCTACGACATGCTCGCAGCAAAGGCGTCTTTCGCAGAGATCATCGCTGCGCTTAACGAATACGCTGAGTAAAAGTGAACAGTGATTAGTGGACAGTGGTCAGAAAGACGCGATAAATAGGTAAAAATCCCGCGCGGCGCGCGGGATTTTTGCGATTAAATTAAAGTCAACAGCAGCGAAAAAGTTTTCGTCCACCTTTTTCAGAAAGGTATGCTTGCCTTCGGCAAGCTGCGACTCTGTCTTGTCGGCTCACGCCTCCATTTTCCTTCGGAAAACCGCCAGAGCCGCGCGAATTCTTAAGGCAGTGCCTTAAGCCGCCCTCCGCAGAGGGCGGAACTCTCCTTTGCGCTTCAAACCGGCGGCGCCCTGCCGACGGTTTGGAATAAGCCAATCATCCCCTTGCGGGATGGTTGGCTTATTCTTTTTTTCAACAAATACCGCCCAATCAACCCAATTGTGCACCTTTCACAAAAACATTCATCATAATTTGTTGAACTTTGCTCTTTATATTCGCTCCGTTTTATGATATAATTAAATCAGCAAATCTTATTACCACAATCCAGCATCCAATTATATAATTGGATAATCAAACTTACATTTCATAGGTGATCGACATGCAGAAAAAGAATGACCGTTTGATCTCAAAAAAACTCTTGCTGATATTGTCCATATCAATCCTTCTCGTGCTTTTGGCGCTTTTCATTTCGCCTTTGCTGAAGATGTTTATCGGCGACATATACGGGTTCTTTGATTTTTTGGCTAACAGTCCCGAATTATGGCGAGCATTCGGCATTCTCGCCTTGTTGTTAGTTTCAACGCTGCTTTTGTTCTGCATCATCTCGCCGACCGCTATATTTGCAGTAAAAGTCGTATCGGCTTATATTTCGCTATACAACATCTGCTTGTTTTCTGACCATAGGATCACATTCAACAGTATTAAACGATCACGTGTAGACGGAGAGATCACCATCAAGACCCATAACTGCACCTTGTGCTTGCATTTCATCAACGTGATCTTCAAATTCCGTCGCGCAATTACGATCCCCAATTCACAGGAATACGTTATTACTCCATTGGTGCCCAAGAAAATATCCAAGCAAGGACAGGGCATCGGCGGTGCAAATATGAGCAGCGGAAACGGCAATCGCAATGCTCTCATCAGATCGACTCAGTATGCACTGAACAAGAACCACGATAAAACAAAGAGTCTGCCGGAAATTGAATACGGTGACAAAAGAAAGCATGTTTTGCTGATACCCAATATGCCTTCGGAAGCAAATTGTGTGGTCAATAACGTCGTTGTGCCACTGTCAAACGGTCAGACGATCGGTGATTTTACTTACTATTCTTTAAGTCATTTGAAAAAAGGCTTGAAAGGCAAACTTCACACATCGATATTTTAATAACGGAGGAAAAAGCTATGAATTCGAAACTCAAGCAGCACTTATTTGTCTTATTGGCGTACATAATGGCGATAGTTGCATCATTTTTGTTAGGCAACTTCCTCTTGTTGCCGATATGCAATTCAATCGCAGGCTCGGAAAAAGCCGGTTTGGCGGCAACACAAACAATTATGCGATTACTGTGGCCGACAATCGCATTTATTATCATCTTCTTCTACAAGAAGAACGGCAGCGAAGAAAAGATCACGTTTGTTGCCAAGTTAAGAGAAGAACCCTACGACGCGAAAAATGACTTTAAGAATTTAATAAAATCCAAAGATTTTTGGGCAGAATTGATCTTTGTTTCGGTCATAACCGTAGTATATTGGCTGTTTAACTATGTGTTCCCTTGGATATTCCTTAATATTCCTCTGTATTTCGTTTTCAATCTTGCAGTAAATCTCTATCTTCATTGGTCGTGGGCAAAAAACTCGCACGTTCATTAACCACAAAGCCCTCCCGCTTGCGGGAGGGTTGGGAGGGTAGTCAGCGCTTCGCGAAATACTTTTGCAAAACAACATCAAAAGCGTAATATAATAAATCCGAGAAAATCCGCCGCCGGCGGATTTTTTCCTTCATTTCGCCCATCGGGCGAACTATCATTCACGCGAAGCGTGATTATCATTCTGCCGCAGGCAGATATCATTCACGCGCAGCGTGACCATCATTCTGCCGCAGGCAGACAATCATTTTTCCCAATGTAACCTAAATTTCATATTTTTCCCTTGACTTTTTCCTTAATTTATGTTATATTATAATAGTAATAATATGCTCTTTTATTAGTTATTAAATTAGTTTTATATAGAAGGAAAAAGAAATGGCAAACTACAGACGCGGCAGGATCAACGATGAGGTCCAAAAGGCGCTTTCGGAGATTCTCCGAGAGGTCAAGGACCCCAGAGTCAGCTCCGCCTTTATAAGCATTACGGGTGCAGACGTTACGCCCGATCTTAAATTCGCAAAGATATACTACTCCCTCCTTGGCGCCGACGGCGATAAGGAAAAGGAAAAGAAGGTCGCTGAAGGACTCAGATCCAGCAACGGCTACATCCGCCGTGCGCTTGCACGCGCGGTCGATCTCCGCCAGACCCCAGAGCTCACATTCATCCTTGACCGATCGGGTGCAAACGGAGCTTATATCTCCTCCCTCCTCCACAAAGTTGAAACCGACAGCGCAGAAAGAGCCGCAAGGCTCGGTATCACCACCGAAAAAAAGAGCGAAGAAGGTGACGAATAATGCGCAATCTCACCTTTAAGGCTGCCTGCCGAAACCTCTATGAGCTTTCGCGCAAGGGCAAGCTTGCGCTCCTCGTTCACGCCCGCCCCGACGGCGACTGCATCGGCTCGGCTTACGCCACCGCAGTCCTGCTTGCGGCGGTCGGATGCAACGCACACGTGGTCTGCGCCGATCCCCTGCCCGCACGTCTTCGCTTCATTGCCGAAAGCGCGGGGCTCGACGGCGACATCACGCTCGATAAGATCCCCTCGGATTTTGCTCCCGGTAAGGTCACCGCTGTCGCTCTCGACATCGCGGCGGCAACACAGCTCGGTCAGCTTGAGGGCAAATACGACATTGCACTCTCCTTCGACCATCACGCGCGCTCGACTCCCTTCTGCGACCGCTATCTCTCCCCCGAGGCATCGGCAACAGGCGAGATCGTTTGGCGCATCGCGCGCGAATGGATCAGAATGGGCTACATCGACGCGATCCCCGAACGTGTCGCGCCCGCAATTTACGCCGCTATCAGCTCGGACACGGGTTGCTTCCGTTACTCGAACGTAACCCCCGCCACCCACCGCACCGCGGCACAGCTGATCGCGCTCATCCCCTCGCACTCCGACATCGACCGTCTTCTTTTCGAAACCAAGACTCCCGGCAGACTCGCGGCGGAAAAGGCGGCTCTCGATCTGCTCAGTTTCGCAGGTGGCGGCAAGATCGCCGTCTGCTCGATCTCGCTTGAACAGATCTCGGCGCACAACCTTGCAAGCGAGGACCTTGACGCCCTCATTGACATCGCGCGCTCGGTCGCGGGCGTCGAGGTCGCATTCTCGATCCGCGAGGAAGCCGAGAAGAGCTACCGCGTTTCGGCTCGCTCGAACTCGAACATAGACGTTTCCTCTCTCTGCGCCTATTTCGGCGGCGGCGGACACGTCAAGGCGGCAGGATGTACCGTCAGCGCTCCCACACTCGAAAAAGCAAGATCCCTCATCGTCGAGCGTGCCGAGCGACTGATTTCCTGATCTTGAAACATATCCGCTCACATAGCAAGAATATACTTAATATTAGTTCCGATTTTGGAATTTTTAATGTACTCACCATTTGTTTTAATTGGTGAGTACATTTATTTTTCCGATTTTGGAATTTTTCTTCGCAAAAGTACTTGACAAACGCGCGCCCAGGGTGTATAATGTAATAAAAGAATTCCAAATTTCGTTTTTTATGAGGTAGTTATAATGGCAACAAAGAAAAATGCGGCGGCTATGCCCGCTGACGGCGACGCAAAAAAGAAGGCTCTGCAGACTGCGATCTCGCAGATCGAGCGCGATTTTGGCGCGGGTGCTGTAATGCGCCTTGGTGAAAATACACACATGGAAGTTCAGGCGATCCACACAGGTTCGATCTCGCTTGATATGGCTCTCGGAATCGGCGGACTCCCCCGCGGAAGGATCGTTGAGATCTACGGTCCCGAATCCTCGGGTAAGACCACCGTTGCTCTGCACGTTGTTGCAGAGGTTCAGAAGACGGGCGGCGAGGCTGCCTTCATCGACGCGGAGCACGCGCTTGACCCCGTTTACGCCAAGGCTCTCGGCGTTGACATCGATAATCTTCTCGTTTCCCAGCCCGACTGCGGTGAGGACGCGCTTGAGATCACCGAATCGCTCGTTCGTTCGGGCGCGGTCGATATCGTAGTCATCGACTCGGTAGCCGCACTTGTTCCCCGCCAGGAGCTTGAGGGCGATATGGGTTCCTCGCAGGTCGGCGTTCAGGCAAGACTTATGTCGCAGGCAATGCGTAAGCTTTCCGCGGCTATTTCGAAGTCGAATTGCCTTGTTATCTTCATCAACCAGCTCCGCGAAAAGGTCGGAGTTATGTACGGCAACCCCGAGGTTACCACGGGCGGCCGCGCGCTTAAATTCTACGCATCCGTCAGAATCGACGTTCGCAAGTCCGAGCAGCTCAAGACGGGCAACGACATTTACGGCAACCGCGTCAAGTGCAAGGTCGTAAAGAACAAGGTCGCTCCCCCCTTCCGCACCGCGGAATTTGACATTCTCTACGGCAAGGGAATTTCCCGCGCGAGCGAGATCGTTGATATGGGTGTGACTCTCGAAGTCATCCAGAAGAGCGGCTCGTGGTTCTCCTATAACGGCGAGCGCATCGGTCAGGGACGCGACAACGCAAGAAAGACGATCGAAAGTGATCCCGCGCTCTTTGCCGAGATCGAAGCCAAGATCCGTTCCCTCAGCGACAAGCTTGCCGAGGAAGACGGCGGCGATTTCGAGCTTGACGACGACGATCTCGACATCGATCTTCTCGGAGATCTTTAATGTTTAAGATCACCTCCCTCCGCGCCTCCGACGGCGGCGGAGCGGTAAGGATCGATCTGAAGCGCGAGGGCGAAAAAAAGAGCGAAAGTCTGTATATTCTCACCGTCCATCAAAGGGAATGCGAATTTGTCACGGGCGATTACCCCGACGAGGCTTACACCGTGCTCTGCCGCCTTGACGGCATTTGCCGCGCGGTGAGCTCGGGCAGAAGAATACTCGGTTACGGGGCAAATTCGCGATCCGCGCTTCGAATGAAGCTGATCGGCAAGGGCGTCAAACCCGAATACGCCGACGAAGCTGTTGAAATTCTCAGCAACGAGGCGGGGCTCAACGAATCCGGCGACGCGCTCAGGCTTTGCGAGCTTCAGATAGCCAAAAATATCGGCGCACGCAGGATTCTTTCCTACCTTCGCGGGCGCGGTTACTCGGATGAAGCGCTCGAGGGTGTCAAGGAATACCTTGCAGAAGTCGATTTCATCCCGATATGCCGCAGGGCGATCGAGAAGAAATACGGCGGCGTGCCAACCGATTTCGATATTAAAAAGAAATGTATTGATTATCTTTTGCGTCAGGGATTTTCATACAACGAGATAAAAAAAGCATTCGAGAACTGACGCATCCGGTGAAATATTATGCCTAAAACAACAAAATCGGGAGGGGTTAACCTTACCTCTCCCGTCACCGTGCTTTCGGGAGTCGGTCCCGCGAAGGCGGCGGCTTATGCAAAAGCGGGTATCGAAACGCTCGAAGATCTGCTGTTGCACATTCCGCGCGCCTATGAAAACCGAGGCGATATCAGGCTTCTTTCCGAATCGCGTGCCGACGGCGGCAAAACTGCGGTTGTTCTGACCGTTGCAACAACACCGCAAGCGGCAAAGCTCAAAGGGCGGCTCACTATCGTGAAATTCCGCGCCTTTGACGAAAGCGGAAGCGCCGAGATCGTCTTCTTCAATATGCCATACCTGCGCCAGGTCTTTACAGTGGGATCCGAGTGGCGCTTTTTCGGCGTTGTTGAAAGAACCCCGATCCGCGGCGGAATGAAATATAAGATCTCCTCCCCCGCTTATGAGCCATACACGGAAGGCGCGCTCCCCGATTTCACAGCAGTTTATCCGCTTTCGGAAGGTTTGACGCAGAAAAATCTCGCGGCGCACGTTGCCGAGGCGCTTCGACTTTGCGGCTCACCCGTGGATGTTCTCCCCGACGAGATCAGACGAAGGCGCGAGCTTTGCACGCTCCCCTTTGCCGTCCGAAACATTCACAATCCCGAAAGCTATGTTGCACTCGCGGCGGCAAAAAAGCGACTGATCTATGATGAATTTTTCCTTTTCTCGCTTTCAATGTCGATGCAGGGCAAGAAGAAGCGCGAGGGACATGCCTTTTCCTGCAAAAAGCAGAACATCTCTCCGCTCCTCGCCGAGCTGCCTTATGAGCTGACGGGCGCACAGAAACGCGCGATCACCGAAATTGCGGCAGATATGAAATCCGAAACGCCAATGCGGCGTATGCTGATCGGCGACGTTGGATGCGGAAAAACCGTTGTTGCAGCGGCGGCGATGCTGATCGCAGTTTTAAGCGGACGCCAAGCTGCTCTTATGGCACCGACCGAGATCCTTGCGCGACAGCATTATGAGGATCTTTCCGAGCTGTTCGGCAAGATAGGGATCAGATGCGAGCTTCTCATCGGCGCGACTACCGCGAAAGAAAAGCGCAGAATTTATTCGACGCTGTCTGCAGAGGATCCCGAGATCAGAACGCCGATCGTCATCGGCACGCACGCGCTTCTTTCCGAGGGTGTGCAATTCTCCGCCCTTTCGCTCGTTGTAACCGACGAGCAACACCGCTTCGGCGTCAATCAGCGCGCGGCATTGACAGAAAAATCAAAGGGTACACATCTGCTTTCGATGTCTGCGACACCCATCCCGCGTTCGCTCGCCCTCGTGATGTACGGTGACATTGACATCTCGCGCATAAACGAGATGCCCCCCGGCAGACAGCGCGTTGATACCTTTGTTGTTGACGAAAATTACCGCAGCCGCCTCATTGCCTTTATCAAAAAGACCGCTTCCGAGGGCGGACAAGTATACGTTGTTTGTCCTTCGATCGAAGAAAACCCCGACCGCGACAGCGGCGAAGTCGATCTTTATGACATCGGCGACAGCGGAATATACAAAAGACCGCCACTGAAGGCGGCGATCAAGTATGCCGACGAGCTCAGCGCGGCTCTGCCCGAGCTTTCTGTTGCCTTCCTGCACGGCAAGCTCAAGAGCGAGCAAAAGGAAGCAATAATGACATCATTTGAATGCGGCGAGATAGACGTTCTTGTTTCGACCACCGTTATAGAAGTCGGCGTCAACGTTCCGAACGCTTCGCTTATGATCGTTGAAAATGCAGAGCGATTCGGTCTTTCACAGCTCCATCAGCTTCGCGGACGAGTTGGCCGCGGGAAGCGGAAATCATATTGCATTCTTGTTTCCGACGACGGCTCCGAGACTGCTCGCAAGCGTCTCACAGTTATGCGCGACAATTACGACGGCTTTTCGATCGCGGAAGCCGACCTTGCGGCGCGCGGACCCGGCGACTTCCTTGCTTCAAACTCAAACGAGATCAGGCAAAGCGGCGGGCTCCGCTTCAAATTCGCAGATCTTTGCGGCGACGCATCCCTCCTCACATCGGCAACCGAGGACGCGCATTCGCTCCTCGCCGCATCCCCCACACTCGAAGAATATCCCGCGCTCCGAGAATCTCTTTCAAAACTCGGCGCGGCAACAAATACAGATTGAGAGGTAAATATAATGAATAATCGCGGAATCATCATTCTTGACCCCGGCCACGGACAGTTTGGCAACCCCCACACCACTCGCGCAGGCTTCTATGAGGGCACGCAGAACTTCATTCTTGCTTCCTTCCTCAAGGCAGAGCTTGAAGCACTCGGATTTGACATCCGAATGACCAGAAACAAGGTCGAGGATGACCCCGGACTTGCAGAGCGCGGCTCGATGTCTGGTGATCTTGGCGCAGTTATGTTCCTTTCGATCCACTCGAACGCGCCCGGCGGAAATCCCTCTGAAGAGAGATACCCCAAGGTTCGCGGCGCTGAAACCTTCTATTCCGTCAGCGACTGCGAGGGTAACGCTCCAATCGCGCGCGACCTGACCGACGCCGTCGTCCGCACTATGGGAACCGAAGATCGCGGCATCAAGACCCGCCGCTACCCCGATAACGAATCCGTCGACTACTACGGCGTCCTCCGTTCCGCCGCCGCATCTGGCTGCAAGCGCGCCTTCCTTATCGAGCACGGTTTCCACACCAACCCCGAAGATTCGGCGTTTTTGCAGGATTCCGAATGTCTTGCGAAGCTTGCCAAGGCTGAAGCCGAAGTTATTGACAAGTGGTTCTAATCAGATCCTCCGGCAGATCAAAGTTTTGATCAAACTTTTTCAAAAGTTTGCAGATTCTTAAGGCAGCGCCTTAAGTCGCCCTCCGCAGAGGGCGAAACCTCCCTTGTGCTTCGGAATGGCGGCGCCCCGCCGACATTCCGAACATAAAACAGCTCCCATTTTTGAATGGGAGCTGTTTTATGTTATCACTTATAGAGAATCCACGTATTTACAAGCCGCCAGCGCCGCGCAAGCGCCGTCGGAGGTTGCGGTTGAGATCTGGCGAACGCCCTTCTTGCGGCAGTCGCCTGCTGCGAAGACGCCTTCGCAGCCCATATCGCCGTCATCCGACGCGATAAGGTAGCCATAGGGGTCGATGGGCGCGATGTCCTTGAAAATATCGGTTGCGGGAGCCATTCCGACTGCAAGGAAAATGCCGTCAACCTTGAGCTTGCTGAGATCGCCGGTTTCGGTGTTCTTGACGACGATGCCGGTAAGCTCGCCGCCCTCGGAAACGTATTCCTCAACAACGGTGTTATAGATGATCTCGACATTCTCCATCGACTTGAGCTCCGCGGCTGTGTTCGCCTCGCAGGTCAGATCGGGAAGGTTCTGCACGATGGTCAGCTTTTTTGCGATCTTTGCAAGCAGGAGTGCCTCGACAGCCGCGCTGTTGCCGCCGCCGATGACAGCGATCTCGCCGCCCGTGTAGAACGCGCCGTCGCAAACGGCGCAGAAGGAAATTCCGTGACCGACAAGCTCCTCTTCGCCCTCAAGACCGAGTCTGCGGTGGTGCGAGCCAACCGCGATGATGACGCTCTTTGCCTCGAAATCGCCGTCGGGCGTGGTGAGGGTATAGAATTTTTCCTTTTTGTTATACGCGATAGCGGTTACCTCTGCGCATTCGATCTCCGCGCCGAGTCCGAGCGCCTGCTCGACCATCTTATCGGCAAGCTCGTTGCCCGAGATCTCGGAAAAACCGGGATAGTTTTCGATCTTGGGTGAAAACGTCATCTGTCCGCCGAAGGTGGACTTTTCAATAACGGTGACGCTCTTGCCCGCGCGAACTGCGTAAATTGCCGCGGTAAGTCCCGCAGGACCCGCTCCGATTATAATAATATCTTTCATAATTTTCCTCTTAACGAAGATCGGCTGCCAAAAGCAGCCGATCTTTTTATTGATTTATGCCTGAGCGGTGGTCTTGATGAACTCCTTAACACCCGCGATATCGGCAAACGCGGTGAAGTCCTCGCCTACGATATAAAGCAGAGTGGGAGCCTGACGGGTTCCATACTTCTTTGCGAAGTCGGGATCATCCTCGAAATAGACCTTTTCGAACTCGATGCCCGCCTTTTCAAGGAGAGAAGCTGCGATCTTGCACTTGGGGCAGGTCTTGGTTGCGAAGAGAACTACGCGACCGTCCTCGTATACGGCGTCGGTAGATGCGTGAGCACACTCGCACTCCTTTTTAACGTTTCCGTGGCCTCTGTCTTCGAAGTGAAGCATCGACTGTTCGGGATCGTATTCAACTCTTTCCTTATACTCCTGCGACTTACCGTCGTTCCAGTTCTGAACGGGACGGTAGTAGCCGGTGATACGGCTGTAAACCTCGGTAACCTTGCCGCACTTGGGGCAGGAGAAGTGCTCGCCTGCGATATATCCGTGCTCGGAGCATACCGAATAGGTGGGAGAAAGAGTGTAATAAGGAAGCTTATAGTTTTCCGCGATCTTGCGGATGAGAGCTGCTGCAGCTTTCCAGTCGGGAAGCTTTTCACCAAGGAAGGTGTGGAATACCGTGCCCGAGGTATAGAGAGTCTGGAGCTCGTCCTGAATATCGAGGGCGGTGAATACGTCGTCGGTGTAGCTTACGGGGAGGTGGGAGGAGTTGGTGTAGTAAGGAGTTTCACCCTGCGAAGCGGTGATGATGTCGGGATATCTCTTCTTGTCGTGCTTTGCAAGACGGTAAGAGGTCGACTCTGCGGGGGTAGCCTCGAGGTTGTAGAGGTCGCCGTACATTTCCTGATAGTCGGAAAGGCGCTCGCGCATATGGTTGAGAACATCCTGAGTGAACTTCTGCGCCTTCTTATCGGTGAGGTCCTTCTTGATCCAGCTTGCGTTGAGGCAAGCCTCGTTCATGCCGACAAGACCGATTGTGGAGAAGTGGTTGTTGAAGGTGCCGAGGTAGCGCTTTGTGTAGGGATAGAGGCCCTCATTGAGGAGCTTGGTGATAACGTCGCGCTTGATCTTGAGCGAACGAGCGGCGATGTCCATAAGTCTGTCGAGCTTACGGTAGAAGTCCTCCTCGTTCTCGGCGGTGTAGCCGAGGCGGGGCATATTGATGGTAACAACGCCGACGGAACCTGTCGACTCGCCGCTTCCGAAGTAACCGCCCGACTTCTTGCGAAGCTCACGGAGGTCAAGACGCAGACGGCAGCACATCGAACGAACGTCGCTGGGCTCCATATCGCTGTTGATATAGTTCGAGAAATAGGGAATGCCGTACTTCGAGGTCATCTCGAAGAGGAGGCGGTTGTTTTCGGTATCCGACCAGTCAAAATCGCGGGTGATCGAATAGGTGGGGATGGGATACTGGAATCCGCGACCGTTGACGTCGCCCTCGATCATGATCTCGATGAACGCCTTATTGACCATATCCATTTCCTTCTTGCAGTCACCGTAGGTGAAGTCCTGCTCCTTGCCGCCGACGATCGCGGGCTTGTCGATCATATCGGGAGGACATACCCAGTCAAGGGTGATGTTCGAGAAGGGAGCCTGAGTACCCCAACGGGAGGGGGTGTTTACGCCGTAAACAAAGGACTCGATGCACTTCTTGACCTGATCGTAGCTGAGGTTATCGGTCTTTACGAAGGGAGCGAGATAGGTATCGAAGGAGGAGAACGCCTGCGCGCCTGCCCATTCGTTCTGCATAATACCGAGGAAGTTGACCATCTGGTTGCAGAGGGTTGCCAGATGCTTTGCGGGAGCGGACGAGATCTTGCCCGTGATTCCGCCGAGTCCGTCCTCGATGAGCTGACGGAGAGACCAACCTGCACAGTATCCGGTGAGCATCGAGAGGTCGTGCAGATGGAGATCTGCGTTCTGATGCGCCTGAGCGATCTCGTCGTCATAAATTTCGGAGAGCCAATAGTTTGCGGTGATGGCGCCCGAGTTGGAGAGAATGAGTCCGCCGACCGAATAGGTTACGGTCGAGTTCTCCTTGACTCGCCAGTCGGTGCTCTTAACGTAAGAGTCAACGAGTGCCTTGTAGTCAAGAATGGTGGACTTCATGTTACGGAGCTTCTCGCGCTGACGGCGGTAGAGGATGTATGCCTTTGCAACGTCCTCATAGCCCGCCTGTGCGAGAACAGTCTCAACACTGTCCTGGATATCCTCGACAGCGATCTTGTCGCCCTTAACCTTGGGCTCGAAGTGAGAGGTGACGCGAAGAGCGATAAGGTCGATCACGTCAGAGTTGTATTTTCTGTCGCATGCCTCGAATGCAAGCGTTATCGCCTTGGAAATTTTAGATATGTCGAATTCGACGGTCTTGCCGTTTCTTTTTACTACCTGATACATTCTTTTTCTTCCCTTTCAAAAATTTATCTATATATAGTACGGGTAATGCGCTGGCGAGTTATATTATACTACATCTTGTAGTATTTGTCAATACCTTATAACAAGATATTGTGCTGATTTTAAAAAATCAGCACAATATATAGTTATTAAATTGATTTTTTGGTCACTTTCACCAATAGATCAGTCAACTCCTCGGATCTCGACGAGCTCGACGGAACGTTTTACGATATCCCTGAAACGTTCAATTTCATGTCTATCGAATCCGTGAAGACCTCCGTACATGACCGCGCCCGAATCGACAAAATTCTGGAGATAATAAGCCTTTGCGCCGCGGATGAAATCGGCAATTCCGTACATCGATTCCTCGTCGTGAAGCTCACGGACAAGGGTGGTGCGGAGCTCGTAGTCGATGCCCGAAAGCATAATGAAGGAAAGTGATGCGCGGATCAGCTCAACGTCAAAATTACGGATACCGACGGTCTGCGAGTATTTTTCGGGCGAGTTTTTGATATCCATCGCAACCTTGTCGCAAAGCCCTTCGGAAATGATGCTCGCAAGGCGCTCCGGGTGAGTGCCGTTGGTGTCAAGTTTGATCTTATAGTCGCCGATGTCGCGCACACGGCGAAGGAAATCCTCAATATCGGGCTGCAAAAGAGGCTCGCCGCCGCTGACGGCGATTCCGTCAAGGATGCCCTTGCGTTTGCGGAGATGCGCGAGGACCTCATCGACGCTGTAGCCCTCGGTCCCGCGGGGATCGAGAACGAGCGGCGAATTGTGGCAGAAGGGACAGCGAAGGTCGCATCCGCCCGTAAAGACCGTGCAGGCAGTCAGCCCAGGGTAATCGAGAAGTGTGAGTTTATTGAATCCTTGAATGTTCATTTTGTTACCTATTCAAAAAGGGAAATATTGTTATTGAGAATTATACGTTTTGTATTGACATTGTACCCACAATGTGATATAATATATAATACAAGGAGGTGGCATAATGGCACAATCTACAGTTAACATCAGAATGGATGAAGACATTAAAAGAGAATTTGACCGTGTTTGCAACGAGCTTGGAATCAATATGTCTATCGCTATCAATATTTTAGCCAAAAAAATGATCCGCGAGGAAAGAATCCCGTTTGAAGTTTCCGTCGATCCTTTTTATGCAAAAAGCAACACAGAAGCATTGCAAAGATCTGCAAAACAGATCGAGGAAGGAAAAGTTGTTGTTCGATCGCTGAAGGAACTCGAGGAAATGGCGAGTGAGTAATTTCATCTTTTCGGAAGATGCGTGGAATGATTATCTTTATTGGCAATCGCAAGACAAAAAGACATTGAAACGGATAAATCTCTTGTTGCAGGATATATCCCGTTCGGGACACGAGGGTCTTGGGAAGCCCGAGCCATTAAAGGGAGATCTCAGCGGATATTGGAGCCGCCGCATTGACGAGTGCAACAGGATCGTATACAGATATTCAGACAGCGGCATAGAGATCATCCAATGCAAAGGACATTACGAATAGTCTCAAGCAGCAGCCTCGGCTGCTGCTTTTTTAATTGTAATTTGCAAACCACGCTCTCGCCTTATAAAAGGCTCTGCCGTCGAAGACGTAAGAGGTCTCGGTGACGTTATTTCCATCAAATTTGAACAGCTTGAAGCGGTCGGTGTTGTGAGAAGCGTATACGCCCGTCGCAACGGTCAAAGCTGCATCGCCGTCAGGGAAGGAACAGATGCACTTGACACTTCCCGCGCTTATCTGCGCCGAACCGGGATAATTTGAGGTGATCGTTCCTTTCGCCTTATCAAAGATGCGCACAAAGCTTCCGCCGACCCATACCTGATCCTCATTTCCGTTAATTGCGGAAAGATCGTGGCCGCTCTTCATATCGTTGCAGCCGTAGGACGCGATCTTTCGGAGTGAGGGGACGGAGGGATCATTGCCGACCTCGTAAGCAACGACTGCGGTGTTTCCCATTGCCCAAAGAACGTCGCGCGTTTCGTCCCAAAGGACCGCGTGAGCGCTTGTCAGCTGTGCTTCTGCATATTTTGCGTCGTTTTTCTTTTCGGCAGAGTAAATGCGGATGAATCCGTTTTCTATATTGTTGCCTCCCGACGAAGCGATCGCGACCATACCGTTAGGCAGATACTCGATCGAGTGGGGAGAGGTGCCGCCAAGCTCCGCCTGCCACAGGCATTCCTCTGCGGGATAGGATGCGACCCCGCAATAGCCCGAGGACGAGGTGAAGAGTATGATATATGTACCCCATTTTTCACTGTAACGCAGGCGCGCCTCGTCAACGCGGTTGCCGTAGCCCTTGAGCGAGAAACCTTTCGATGCCTGCGGTTTGAATTCATATTTGAGCACGGGCTCGCCCGAGGCAAGATCATAGACCGCGATACTTGCATTAAGCTGATCGGCAAGCGCGATGGGCTTTGTGCCGAAGTCGGTCAGCGCAGGATATGTCGCGCGCTCGAATTTCAGCACTTTGGGCTCGCCGAGAGTCAGCGAGACCTCTGCCTTTCCCTTCGGGAAGAGCTCGTCAAGCAGCGTGCGAGCCGCCTTTACGACAAGTCCGCCCTCGCCGCAAAGGATCACGCTTCCTCCGTCGGTTCCATAGCTATATTCGGACGCCGCAAGAGTCTTCTGCGCGGCAGTTCCGATAAGTATCTGCTTGCCCGAGGCATCCGCTTTCTTTACGGTTTCAAGCCTGATGCCCGTCTTTTCCGCGACCGTGTAACTGATAAGCTCAGCCGCGTAATCCTCGTCGTCATCAGAAATATCGGGAAGAACGAGGGAATACTCCGCGATAGGTGTGCCGTTGAGGAGACATTCCGTTACGGCATACTGTCCCGCGGAGAGGAAGGAAAGTGAGCTTTCGATCTCACCGTTTTTGAAGCAGAATTCAAGAAAATATGAGACCGCCTTGAGCGTAGCCTCGTCACTGCCGCCGAGAATGACGATGCGGCGGCTTTCGGGATAATATTTAACTGCGAAATCGTCTTCAAGGAGCCCGTTTTTCATCTCAACGCTCTCGGCACGGTTTGTTTCACCGACAAGGATCTCAAGCGCCTCTGCGGGAAGCTCTTCGGATTCTCTGTGCCAATCGTCGCCGATCGTTATATTCTCTATAGTTTTGTCAAGTGCTTTTTTAAGTTCGACTGCCGCATCAACCACCTGATTTGAAGCCAGCGAAGGGCGAACGACCTTGTATCCCGCGAGCGACACGCTGGTGGGTGCCTCGGTCAACTCGGAAGTCGGAAATTCTTCGGGAGCATTCGTGATGATCGGGTCAAGCACGTCACCCGAGCATGACGAAAGCAAAAGCATTGCACAAATAAGGAAAGTTAAGAGTCGTTTTTTCATTGATAAAATCCTCCATACCATATCATTTTACAATTATTTTCGCAAAAAGTCAAGTGATTATTGAAAAATTTCGCTTTTCCCCTTGAAGAGGGCGCGGAAAAGTGGTACAATTATTACATATTAATAAGCCAATTGTAAAACTGCGTTTTACAATTGATACGCGCGCTTATCGCCGCCGCAAAAATCTTCGATTTTTACGGCTCCCCTCGGCGCGCGGGCTCGCCCTGCTCGCCCCAAAGGTGTTTTTTCGGTCAGCAAAGCCGCCGAAAAAACGGATTTTATTATATTCGCTTGCTTTTACAATCGGCTAATAATTAATAATATATATTAAAAAACGGAGGTTTCGACCATGATCCACGAAACGATCGCCCTTTGGGACAAGCATCCCGAGGCTACTCTCACTTCCTATTGCATTACAAGCACCCCCGAGCTCAAGCTCCCTCCCCGCCGCACCGTTGTTGTTTGCCCCGGCGGAGGATACCACTTTCTTTCCGACCGCGAGGCTGAGCCGATAGTTTTCAAATTTCTCTCCGCAGGATTCAACGTTTTCCTTCTCCGTTACAGCATAGGACCCAACGCAAAGGACTACGCTCCCCTGATCGAAGCGGGAATGGCGATCAAATATATCCGCGAAAACGCTGAAAAGTACAATTCCGACCCGAATTACGTCTTCATCAGCGGCTTCTCCGCAGGCGGACACCTTGCCGCAAGTGCGGGTACTCTTTGGAACGTAAAGCCCGTCCGCGAGGCGCTTGGCATCGAATCGGGCGAAGCCCCCGAGGGGATCAACCGTCCCACGGGCACCATCCTTTCCTATCCCGTTATCACCGGCGGCGACAAGGCGCACAAGGGCTCGATCAAGAATGTTTCGGGCTGCGACCCGCTGACCGACGAGGCTATTGCCGAGTTCTCGCTTGAGCTTCACGTTGACGAGACCACCTCGCCCGCCTTCATCTGGCACACCTTCACCGACAAGACTGTTCCCGTTGAGAACGCCCTTCTCTACGCTTCGGCGCTGACCGAGCACAAGGTTCCCTTCGAGCTTCACATCTACCCCGAAGGAAAGCACGGCTTGGCGCTTTGCAACGAGTTCACCTGCTCGCAGAATCCCGACAGCATCGTTCCCCATTGCGAGGATTGGATAAACCTTGCGATCAAGTGGGCGATGGAGCTTAAATAATGCAAAAAAAGCATCCGCACCTCGCATTCTGGCTGACGGTCATCCCCGCCGCGCTCGGCTCGGCACTTGCCGTCTACCACCTTTTCGAGGTCGCGCGAACGATAGCTGATCCCGAATACACAGAAATGCTCGGCGGCTTTTCGGGCGGTATTTACCTGATCTTCGACTATTTTTCGATGTCCCTGACCATCTGCCTTTTGCTTTTCACGGCGTTGCTTCTCAATCTTTTGTGGTCGCACGCGCTTTCAAAGCTTTGGGGATATTCGGTTCTTGCGGCTTGCGCAGTATTTCTGATCTGCGGAATGTGGATAATAATCGACTCAAGCGGAGCACTTACCGTGTCACTCAATCTTGCCGCACGGACGATTGCGGAATCGGTAACGGCGATTATGCTTGTGCACAGTCTTACTCAAAAGACTGCTGTCGCGCTAAGCGAGAATGATAATCTCGCTGCGCGAGAATGATAGTTTGCCTTCGGCAAAATGAAGGAAAATTTTCGCCAAGGCGAAAATTACTAATTAATATAAAGAAGTACGCTTGTCGCATACGTGACAAGCGTACTTCTTTATTCTTCAATCAATTCAACTTCAGCTCCGATGGATTTGAGCTTGCCGACGATGTCGTCGTAGCCGCGTTCGATCTTTTCGACCCCTGCAACCTTGGTCTCTCCCTCGGCGTTGAGGCCGGCGATGATGAGTGCCGCGCCTGCTCGGAGGTCGGTGGCGGAAACATCTGCCGCCTTGAGCCTTGCGACGCCGTTTATCGTCGCGCGATTGCCCTCGACCGTGATGTCCGCGCCCATCTTTTTGAGCTCTTCAACATATTGGAAGCGGCTTTCCCATACGCTTTCGGTGACCACGGAGGTTCCGTTAGCCACGGAAAGGAGCGCAGAGAACTGCGGCTGCATATCGGTCGGGAAACCGGGATAGAAATAGGTCTTGACATTTGCGGGACCCGGTCTGACATAGCGCGAGACCGTGATGATATCCTCGTAGATCTCAACGTCAACGCCCATTTCGAGCAGTTTTGCGGTGACGGTCTCCATGTGCTTCGGGATGACACCGCGGATGCTGACGCGTCCGCCGCTTGCCGCAACGGCAGCCATATATGTTCCCGCCTCGATCATATCGGGGAGGATGGTGTAGTTACAGCCGTGAAGCTCCTCGACACCGATGACCTTGATGACCGAGGTACCCGCGCCCGTGATGCGCGCACCGCACATATTCAGGAAGTTTGCCACGTCGACGATATGCGGCTCGCGCGCGGCATTTTCGATGGTGGTTTTGCCCTTGGCAAGAGTTGCCGCGAGCATTACGTTCACCGTTGCGCCGACAGAGGCGATATCAAGATACACCGGTGCACCGAAAAGCCCGCCGGGACCTGCCTTGACGTAGTTATATGTATCGCAGGATTCAAACTTTGCGCCAAGAGCGGAAAAACCCTTTATGTGCTGATCAATGGGACGCGATCCGAAATCGCATCCGCCCGAGGAACCAACGCGCGCCTCGCCGAATCTTCCAAGCTCGGAGCCGAGAAGATAGGTCGAGCCTCTGAGCTTTGAGACCATCTCGACGGGCGAAGTTCCGTTGACGAAATTCTTTGTGTCGATCGCCACGGTGTTGTTGCCGAGACGCTCGATCGTCGCACCCATTGTTTCAAGGATCTTGAGCGAAAGCTCAACGTCGCTGACGGGAGGGAGATTCTCGACAACACAGCGGTCGCCGACGAGGATGCTTGCGAAAATTATGGGAAGTGCGGCATTTTTCATACCGCTGATATTTATATTACCGTACAGCGGCTTTCCGCCGCGCACCAAGATCTTTTTCATATATTAAAAGCCCCTTGCGAAGTATAAAGTCACACATAATATATTATATCATATCAGGACGAAAAATGGAAGTAATTTTTCAAGAAAATTGTAAATTATTTTGCGTTCCTCAAATACGCGACCGCAAGATCAACGACCATGCCGTAGCTCTTTGTTCCGGGCGTGCCCTGAATGGTCAGATAGGCGTTATTCACCGCGCCCGTGACGTTCGCGGCGACGTTTTCGCGGTATTTATCGAAAAAGGCGCTGTATGCGCTCATTTCCTTTCTTGCCGCGGGCTCAAGCTTGGCGCGGACCTCGGAATATGCCTCTTTATCCGCCGAATAGAGCGCGTTTGCGACGTATTCATAGAGATTGAGATAGCCGCTGTATCGAATATATTCATCATCCGATGCCGCGCAGACCAGAAATGCAACAAAATTTGCCTCGTCCTCGCGCGCGATGCCTCGCTGATGCGCCATTTCGTGCGCGGCGGTATAGGGAAGTGTGTAATCGGGGAAATTGACGTTGATATTTGCCTCGCCCGTGAAATAGGTATAAACGCCCGAAATATGGGTGTAAGTCCAGGGCTCGGAAAGCATTACGGGCTTGACGCGGGAAGGGAAACGCGAAACGAAAGCGTGCTCATCGCAGACCTTGTCATAAGCCTCGACAAGCTTTTCGCTGAGTTTGCCGTAGCCATAGGGCATCACGCTTGAACCCGACGATCTGACGGCGAGGCTGTCGGTGTATTTATTGATCTCCTCAACAAGGATCTCCGCGGTTTCGCGCAACTCTTCCGCGCTGACGTCGCGGCGGTCGAGTCCGAGGAGCTTATCGACGCTGCTCGTATGATAACCCGCGCCGAAATTGAGCACAAAGGTCGAGAAGAAGAGCGACGCGACCGAAACGGTGATTATCAGGAACCTTCCGACCGTGCGCCAGCTTTCAACGAAGTGCTTGTTTGCATAAACAATTATCGTGACGAGCAAGATCGGGCTGAAAATGATGAAAGCCTCGGCTATCGAGCAGGGCAGGATGCCCGAGATCTGCGCAAAAACTCCGCGCAAAAATGCGGCAGGGTAGCGATTGTAGAAATCGGCGAAGCCCTCCCACAGGCTGTAGGTTATCATAATAATGACAGAAAACGCCGCGATGCCGAAAAGCACCCACGAAAAGATGGGAAGTCCCCAAAGCGTTCGCTTTTTTCGCTCGTTTTTGATCTCGATATTTTCGTTATTATTCATCATCCGAACTCCGTATCAGTTTTTCGTAAAGTGCGAGCATATCGTCGGGCAGTGGGGCACTGACGGTTATGCTTCTGCCGTCCTCGGGATGCGAAAAAGTCATCCTTGCGGCGTGAAGGGCGTGGCGGTCGATCAGCTCGCTTCGCTCGCCATAGAGGAAATCACCGACGAGGGGGCAGCCGATATATGACATATGTACGCGGATCTGATGCGTTCTTCCCGTCAGCGGGCGCAGGACGACCATCGAATACTTGCCGTCCGGAGAAACCGCGGCGGTGTTATATTCCGTCCGCGCCTCTCTGCCCTCGGCGGAAACGGTTCGCATAAGAATGCCGACGTCGGCGCGCGCTATCGGTGCGTCAACCACACCGCGCATCGGCTCGGGAACTCCGCAGACGATGGCGATATATGTCTTCTTGATCTCCCCGTTCTTCATCGCCGTGAACATTCTGCCCGCAGAAATGCGGTCGTTGGCGGTGAGAACGATGCCGCTTGTGTCGCTGTCAAGGCGGTTGACGGGGCGGAAGACAAATGGAATACCCTTTGCCGCCGCCAAGAAGGCAAGCGCATTGGCAAGGGTGTCGTCAAGATGCCCGTGTGAAGGGTGAGTCGGCATTTTGGGCGGCTTGTTGCAGACGGTAATGCTCGCGTCGCGGTAGAGTATCTTTATCGGAAGCTTGCGGGGAACGACGGATTCCGCGCGCTCCTCTTCCCTGTCCTCAACAGCAAGCTCGACCGTGTCGCCAGCGCGAAGCACACGGCGCACCGTGACCTCCTCGCCGTTGACCTTGAGCCCGCCCGAGCGGTATTTCAGCACTTTTATTGTTCTTGTTGAAAGCTTTAATTTATTCTTCAGCAGAGCAAGCAGGCTGATGCCGTCCTCCTCCGCGCGCACGATCCTTTTCATTCCGCGCTCCTTCTCGATTTGCTACCTATATTATAGTATACCAATAATATCTGCGTTTTACTAAAATGTAACAAAATTTTCGCCGCTCCCTTTCGAGAACGGCGAAAATTCTTATTATTCTTCAAGTAACTGATTTTTATATATTTCTGAAAATCAGTTTTTTCGGCGGCTTTGCCGACCGAAAAAACACCTTTTAGGCGAGCAAGGCGAGCCCGCGCGCCGAGGGGAGCCGTCAAAATCTTCGATTTTGGCGGCGGCGATAATGGCGCGCATCCCCGCAGAGCGGGGCAATTGTAAAACGAAGTTTTACAATTGGATAATTATTTTTCAAGTGCCAAGAGATTATCAAGGAGCTTCGGGAGAAGCACATTTTGCACTCTTGTCGAGATCTTTTTCATCATTGATGCAACGGTGTTTCTGCCGTTGAGTACCATATCTCTGGGAGACTGATGCACCGATTCGATATTCTTGGTGTAAAGCACGCCCGCATCGACCTTGACGTTCTCATAGATCATATCGAGCATTCTCCAGGAATCGCTGTCCTCGAGGTATCTGCCCTTGAGAGCAACCTCATAATATGTAGGAACAACCGACTTGTAGCTTTCGAGAGCCATTGCCTCAAGAACTGCACCGAGCATCTGCACTCTTTCCGTATCCTTTGCGAGAACGGAGGTAATACCGATGGAGGTGAACTGGTCGTGCAGGAAGGTGTGGTAATTTTCCTGATTCTCGTCATACTTCGGCATAGGAATAATGCCGTATTCATCCTGCATAGTAACGAACTGCTCTGTCTCAACGGAGCCAAGACGCATCGTTGCGGTGCCGACGGTACCGGAGGTGAAGAGGTTCGACATAGCGGTCTGCTTGCCGTCATCGCCCGAGGAAGTATCGAACCAAGCGTTGGATTCGTTGAAGAGAACGATCAGCTTATCGACTACGTTGCTCATTTTTTCGATATCAAGGCTGAATACCAGCAGATTGTCTGCATCCTTGCCGAGGATCGTAAGATCACAGCTCGACCAATAGGGGTCGATGTAGCTGAGGCTCGAGCTTGCAAAGCCTACGGTATCACCCTCGGAAACGGTGCCCGAGCCGTCGGCGTCCTTATAAAGGTCCTTCGCAAGCTGGATCTGATAGTCAAGAGTCCATCTGCCCTCGTCAACGACGGTATAAAGATTTTCATACTGAGCCGCCTGAAGCAGATTCTTATTATAGAAGGTAATGAACATAAGGCGGTAGAGCGAAAGTGCGATGGCACCGGTTGCAAGATACTGCGAATTGCCGATGGATGCGCTTTCGTTGTAGCCCTGCGACCAATAGATCGCATCGAGATCAAGATATTCGCAATCGGTGAGATCAAGGAAGATATTTTCGCTTGTGTACATAATTGTGGAGTACGTACTGTTCGCGGCAATATCAAAATAGGTCTCGCCGCTCGAAGCAGCGTTGCGGAGTTCGGTGGAAACAAGGTAAGCATCGCCCGTGAGCTTGATGCTTTCAAGGTTGACGCCGAGTTGCTGCATTACTTTTTCGTTTCTTTTGTAGATCGCGTCGTTGACCATTGAACCGTTTTGGTCATCGACCCACAGCTCATCGCTGACGAACGCGGCATCGCGGCTGAGGATGGTCACGGTCTCGCCCTTGAAGTCGAGATCATCGGGAAGGGTTGCGCTCTTGAGCTCGGTTTCGACGGGCTCGGTGACGGCATCGGTGCCGGAAGGAGCAATAGTTGCTTCGGGGGCGGTGGTGTCATCGGTGCCGACGTTTGTTTCTGCGCAGGCTACTGCCAAAGGAAGGATCGTGAGAAGTGCGAGTATCAACGCTAAAGCTTTCTTTGCCATGATGTTGATTCCTTTCAAAATGTTATTTTATGGGAGCTTCGCAAGCTTTTTGTTTATAGACGTGATATTTTTTGCAAGGACTGCGGAAAATTTATCTCCGCCGGTGAGAGCCTTGCCCGCAGCACCGTAGGTGGCGTCCTTAAGTCCTTCATAATATCCTGCAAATACGCGCTCGAAGGCGGATTCCGCTTTCTGCGAGAGGATCTTATTCAGAACGAGGCAGGAATTGTTGTCGCGGATGTGGTTTTCAAGCGAGATCAGCAGGTACTGATCCCTGATCCAATCGCCCGAAGCGGCATTCAGCGCGGTAAGCCAGATGCTGGTCTGTTCAAGGCGGGTATTGGTTGCGGGAATGCAGAGCACGGGACGGTTTTCGGAGAATGCGCCGAGATCCTTATCGGACGGGAGCGTGAGAAGTCCCCATTCGACGGGATCATCGTAAAACTCGCTCATTTCCGAGAGTGTTCCGAGGTAGAAGGGGATCTTGCCCTCGAGGAATTTATCGCGGGACGAAGCGCCGCCCTCCGCGGGGGTATAAAAGCTGAGCTTCGAGATAGATTCGATCAGCGCATCGATCTCAAGCGCGGTGCTGTCGGAAACCGTGATCTTGGGCACACCCGCGGCACTCTGCGAAACATATTCGATGCCAGAAAGGTATGCGGCAAGCTCACCGGGGAGGGTGTTTTCCCCATTCTTTACCGCCATATCCGCGGCGCGATCAGAGATTGAAGCGGAAACCGTGCAAAGCAGCTCCCAGCTCATTTTGCCTTCAAGAGAGGCTTCAAAAAGCATTTTTTCGTTCTCTGCGCCGACAAGAGTGCGGTTGAAATAGATCGCGCAAAGCTCCTCGGGGGCATCCGCGCCCGCGCCGAGGTCAAAATAACGTGTCTGACCGACGTTTCCGCCTCTCGGGCCGAGGTTCACATCATAAAAAGGAAGCGAACGCATATCCTTGAGAAGTCCCTTTGAAAGGAACTTGCAGGCATCGGCGGCGGTGAGAACGAGCAGATCGAGATAATAGTCGGTCGCGTTACCCGATGATACCGCCACGCGGACGTCCTCATAAAGCTTGTCGCTTGTGACCTTGCCCTCATATATTGTACGCACGATCGAGGAATATTTTTCCTCTACCATTGCGTTTCTCTTGACCCTTGCCGCGTAAAGCGGGGAATCCTCCTCCGAGAAGATGACGTCCACGGTATTATCCGCCGCAGCGTAGATCAGATGGAAATCAGAGATCTTGATCGATTCGCCGAGCCCATCGAGTCTTTGCTCTGCCTCCTCGATCCTTGAGGGAAAGTCGATCTGCTTGGGAGGCTCGGTCTCCACGTCGGGGGCCTCGGTCTCGAGGGGCTCCTCCGTGGTTTCCGGAGACTCGGTGGCAACTCCGCTTTGCTCGGGCGACTGCTCGGAATCGGGCGTCACCGTGGTGGCGGGCGGCTCGGTCTCGGGTTTGTTGATGATTATTATTCCGCAGGAGGAGAGCGCCGAGATCATCAAAGCAAGGACGATCAAGAGCGCCGCACTCCTTGCGGAGCGGGATATAAATTTCAATTTCATTGGAATATAGTTGTTCTTTGCGATCAGCCGCGGGTGATGGTTACGATATAACCGCTGTAATTGTTACCCGAAACTGTATAAATGGTGGGATCGTTCGGCACGGGGAGTGTGGTCGTCGCGCCGTTTTCAGCCGCTACGAAATAGATCTCGTAGCTCTTGCCGTCGACGTCGAAAAGGAGATGGTTGCCCTCGTAGGTGCAATTTTCAAGCGCCGCAAGATATTCCTCAAGGCAGAGGTTGTTGGTCATCATATAGTAAGCGTGGGGCACGCCAACGTATCTGTAATGCCAACGGTCGGAGGCGATACCCGTGATCGCATCCTTATCGGGTGCGAAGCGGCGGACGAAGCCGTGCTTGTAAGCATTCGAATTCATCCAGGCAAGGATGGACATGCAGGTCTGATTTGCGTCGTCGAGGACGTAGGTCACCTTCTTATCCTTATCCCATACCTGAAGGTCGATGCCGAGACCGGTGTGGTGCTCGCTGTAGCCGGGAAGAGCCGCAGTTGCGGGGTAGCGGGACGAAAGATCCTGCTGGGTCTCATAGGTGCGGTAGCCGGTTCCGACCTGGAGGTTGTTGAGCCCCGTTTCGGTGAAGAGGGCGTTTGCCATCTGAAGAACCGCACGAGCCGCAACAGCCTCGAGCTGAACCGCGCTGTCAACAAAGTAGTTGCAATGGTAATCGTTTGCGTAATACTCGTTATACACGTTGAGCAGGCTTGCCGTCGAAGCGGGGAAGCGGTAGGCATACTGCGAATTTACAAGGATGAGCGAGCCCGTGTAGAGGCTTTCGTTGCTTATCTGAATCGTGGTGTAGCCGGTAACCTGAGGGATGGTGGTGCTTCCGGATGGAGCGGTCGTTTCAACTCCGCCGGGAGTGGTTGTGACTTCCGCTTGATTGGTGGTCACGTCGGGATTAACAGGTGTAGTATTGGTGCCTGCGGAGGGGGAGCGGAGAACGATGGGGTTGCCGGCCTTATCGGCAAGGCTGAGCTCGTTGATCGCCCAAAGAGCATCTGCGTCTGCGGTCAGAAGGATCCTTACCGCGGTTGCGTTGAAGGTAGCCGCGCTGATGGCGTAGGTCTTCTCCTCCGTGCTCGAATGCTGAGCCACGGACTTCCATTCGCCGTCAACCTTGAGCTGGATCTCACAGCCTCGGATATAGTATTCCTCCTCTGTGGATGCGAAAACGATCTGTCCGACGTCCGCCTGATTTTCAAATTCACAGCTGAAGAAGGAGCCGGCACTCTGATTGGTCACCGAAAGCATATAGGTATCGGACTTGCCATCGTATGCATTCGACATTGCGTGACCCTCCGAGACGAAGCCGGGAGCACGGGTGCCCTCGCCCTCGGAGCCCTCGGTCGTATCTGCGCCCGCAGAGCCGATAAGATCGGCAATGACAAGCGAGATCGCCACGATAAGAGCTATGATGAGCAGCGCCAGAAGAACGAAAAAGACCATCTTGTTCTGATTGTGTCTTCTTCCGCGGTCGCGGCGGGGAGTGTATCTTGTCGTTGAATACTGTTTGGTATTCGATTTCTGATTGGTGTTGTTGTTCATTGCGGTCTCCTTTCGAGAGATAAGCAAAGAGAAGGGGATGTCCTCAGGGTGCGCCCGAAAACTTTCATTTATCGATTGCAAAGACTCTTTCCCCTTCTCTCGAAGTGAATATTAACTTGCGCTAATTATTTTGCGTCCTTAATGGAGAAGTCCATTCTGCCCTTCTTGTCAAGGCCGATATACTTGACCTTAACGGTGTCGCCGAGGGAGAGAACGTCCTCTACCTTGTCGATACGCTTGTCAGCGATCTTGGAGATGTGAACCATGCCCTCCTTGCCGGGAGCATACTCAACGAAGCAGCCGAACTCCTTGATGCCGGTTACCTTACCGGTGTAAACAGCGCCAACCTCGGGTTCGAAGCAGATAGCGTCGATAACAGCCTTGGCTGCGTCAGCGGATGCGCGGTTAACTGCTGCGATGTAAACGGTGCCGTCATCCTCGATATCGATCTTTGCGCCGGTGTCAGCGGTGATCTTCTGGATTACGGAGCCGCCCTTACCGATAACTTCGCGGATCTTGTCGGGATCGATCTTGACGGTCATCATCTTGGGAGCATACTCGTTGACCTCGGCGCGAGGAGCGTCGATAGCCTTGAGAATTACGTTGTCGATGATGTAGTCACGGCCTGCGTGAGTGGACTCGAGAGCTTCCTTGATGATCGCGGGAGTAAGACCGTCGATCTTGAGGTCCATCTGAATGGAGGTGATACCCTTGTGAGTACCTGCAACTTTGAAGTCCATATCGCCGTAGAAGTCCTCAACACCCTGGATGTCGATCATGGTCATCCAACGCTCACCCTCGGTGATAAGACCGCAGGAGATACCTGCAACGGGAGCCTTGATCGGAACGCCTGCGTCCATAAGAGCAAGAGTAGAACCGCAAACGGATGCCTGAGAGGTCGAACCGTTGGAGGAAACCACCTCGGAAACAAGACGGATAGCATAGGGGAATTCCTCAGCGGAAGGAAGAACGGGAACGAGCGAACGCTCTGCGAGTGCACCGTGACCGATCTCACGACGACCGGGAGTACGGGATGCCTTTGCCTCACCGGTGGAGAAGCCGGGCATATTGTAGTGGTGCATATATCTCTTTTCGGTCTCGTTATCGATACCGTCGAGCATCTGAACCTCAGCGAGAGTGCCGAGAGTTGCGAAAGTGATGACCTGAGTCTGGCCTCTGGTGAACATACCCGAACCGTGAACTCTGGGGAACATACCAACCTCTGCAGCGAGAGGCCTGATCTCGTTCATTGCACGGCCGTCAACACGCTTGCCGTCCTCGAGGAGCCAGCGGCGAACGACCTTCTTCTGCATCTTGTAAACGAGCTCGGGCATCTGAACGGGAAGATCGGGATACTCCTCGGAGAACTTCTCAAGGATAGCATCGGTGATCGGAACCATTCTTGCATCGCGAACGTTCTTGTCATCGGTGTCAAGTGCGTTCATAAGATCCTTCTCGCAGAATGCGAAGATCTTGTCGAACATATCGTGATCGAGCTCGCCCGAAGGATACTCGAACTTGGGCTTGCCGATCTCGTCGACGATAGCGTCAACGAAGTCGAGGAAGCGCTTGATCTCCTCGTGTGCAAGCATGATTGCATCGTACATAACGTCATCGGGAACCTCGTTTGCTCCTGCCTCGATCATAACGACCTTTTCGCGGGAAGCGGCAACGGTGAGCTCAAGGTCGGAGACCTTTCTCTGTGCCTCGGTGGGGTTGATCACGAGCTTGCCATCGCAAAGACCGATGTGGAGACCGCCGAGAGGACCGTTCCACGGAATGTCGGAGATGGAAAGAGCGATGGACGCGCCGATCATAGCAACTACCTCGGGCTCACAGTCATAGTCAACGGACATAACGGTGAGGGTGAGGGCAACGTCGTTGCGAAGGTCCTTCGGGAAGAGAGGACGAACGGGACGGTCGATAACGCGGGAAGTGAGAACTGCCTTTTCGCTGGGCTTGCCTTCTCTCTTGAGATAACCGCCGGGGATCTTACCTGCGGAATACATTCTTTCCTCAAGGTCTACCGAGAGGGGAAGGAAGTCGATGCCCTCGCGGGGCTTTTCGGATGCGGTCGCGGTGCAGAGAACGGATGTCTCACCGTATCTTACAAGGCACGCGCCGTTTGCAAGGCCTGCAAGCTTGCCGGTCTCAACGACAAGGGGACGGCCTGCGAGTGTGTAATGGAACACTCTGTGCTGGTCAAATACCTTAGCGGAACTTTTGATCTCGTACATAATTTTGTACCTCCAAAAAATTTAATATTCATCATCCGCTCACGGTTTAGCACTTAACATTACGCGCAATCCCATCTTGTGCGCGATGTTAACTGCTAATC
Source organism: Clostridia bacterium (assembly GCA_017415485.1). Classification (GTDB taxonomy): domain Bacteria; phylum Bacillota; class Clostridia; order Oscillospirales; family CAG-272; genus CAG-390. Next base: position 46,702 of record JAFQGP010000009.1, on the reverse strand, counting down.
CTTTTGCGGACGTTAGTTTAAAAATAAAATGAAAATTTCCGAGCTCCGCGAGGAAGTATTTGCCTTCGGCAAATTTCGACTCTGTCTCGGCGGCTGAACACCGCCGTTTTCCAAGGAAAACCGTCAGAGCCGTTCACCTCAACTTTTCACTTTTCACTCTTCACTTTTCACTTTTCACTTGTAGAATACATTTGGGGCAAGGGGCGGCACGAAAATCGCGACCGTCCTCCTTGCCCCATCCGTATTACTTTCTGATGTCGAGTCTTGCGATGATCGAACGGTAGCGCTCGATATCAACGTTCATCAGATACTTGAGGAGATTTCTTCTGCGTCCAACCATCTTAAGGAGTCCGCGACGGCTGTGGTTGTCGTGGGTGTTAACCTTAAGGTGCTCGTTGAGCGAGTTGATTCTGTGGGTAAGAATCGCGATCTGTACCTCGGGGGATCCGGTATCGCCTTCGCAAGTTGCGTACTCGGCGATGATTGCCTGCTTTTCAGCTTTGGTCATAATTTTCACCTCATATGAAATAATATTATGCGCGGGCACAGCGATCGGTGGGTGAAGTGCACTTGGTGCCTTTGTCCGAAAACCGAGCCGGCGTCATTCGAATAGAATTATACCACAATTACTTAAAAAAGTAAAGGCTTTTCCCCGAAGTTTTAGAATCCGTTCACAATTTTTTATCTTTTATTATAATATTATAATTGAGTTTCCGGCTTTTGTGCAGAATGCACACTTTAGCCAAATCAGTTTTGTTTATAATGCGATTGACAAATATATCCGATTGTGATAAAATATAGAGTGAAATAAAATATAAAGGAGCAAACCATGAAAAAATTTGCAAGAATCATTTCTCTGATCTGTGCTGTTCTTCTGTTGGTTCCCGCTTTTGCTTCTTGCGCAAATACGCAGGGCGGTGAGGAGACCACGGCGAACAATGCTCAGACCCAGGCTACACCCAACGACACCGTAGTTGTTGATCCCAATGCAGATAAATACGACAAGGACGGCTTCTGGAAGGACGACCTTGCAGACGAGATCGACTACAAGGGCGAAGTTGTTTCCATTCTTTACTGGTCCGACGTTGAGCGTCCCGAATACGAGATCCTTGAAGAAGAGACCGGCACCGATATGGTCAAGGACGCTATCTACAACCGTAACCTCGCAGTTGAGGACCGCATGGGCGTTACCCTTGAGTGGACCGGCGTTGAGGGCGACAACGGACAGCGCGCAAACTTTGCAAACTACGTTACCAACTGCTACTCCGGCGGCACCTTCTATGACATCATCTCTACATACTCCAGAACATCCGCTATGCTTTGCGTAAACGGACACCTTCAGGACCTTAACACCATCGAAGACAGCTACCTCAACTTTGAGCAGCCCTGGTGGCCCAAGTGCATGGTGGACACCTGTTCGATCGACGATTCGCTCTTCTTCATCTCGGGCGACATCTCGACCAACATCCTTCACTTCATGTACGCGATCTATTACAATATGGACCTTCTCAAGAATCTCAATCTCGAGGATCCCGTTGCTCTTGTTGACAACAAGACCTGGACCGTTGACAAGCTCATCGAATTGAGCAGCGGTCTTTACGTTGATGCCGATCAGTCGGGCGACAAGTCCGAGGGCGACCAGTACGGCTTCTCTTCCTCCTACTTCCACCTCGACGCATTCTACTCCGGCTCGGGTCTCCGCCTTGTTGATGACGATCCCGAGGGAATCCTCAAGATCTCCGACGACTTCTACAGCCAGAAGGCTATCGACCTTGCAGACAAGCTCGGTGCTTGGTTCAAGCAGGGCGACTGCTACGTTTCCCGCCGCGGCGACAGCTTCGACGAGGATATTCCCTTCCAGGAAGGCAAATGTGTATTCATCCAGAATCGTGTTTACATGGCAGACGCACAGTATGCGGGCGGCACAGGTCCCCTTCGTGACGTTGACTGGGAATTCGGCATCCTTCCCACTCCCCTTTACACCTCCGAACAGGAAGAGTACATCACCCTTCTCGGCAACCCCATTTCTCTTTGGTCGGTTATGAACGGCGCAAAGGATCCCAAGATGAGCACCGCTGTTATCGAATGCTTCGCTTCCGAGGCTTACCGCAAGACCTCGCCCGCTCTCTTTGAGAACAATATGAAGTACAGATACACTCCCGACTCCGCAGGTAAGGGTGACTCCGCGCGTATGTTCGACATCATCCGCGAAAACATCAACTTTGACCTTGGCCGTCTCTTCTCCAACAGCCTTTCCTACATGAGCGAGATGCCCTCCGACGCTGCAGCAAACGGCTCCAGCTGGGCAACCATCATGAAACAGCAGAAGGTAGCTCTCACCAGAGCTATGAACTCGCTCAATAAGTCGCTTGAGAAGATCGTTGACTGATTTCAGTGATTAGTGAACAGAAAGGCGCGACCGGTAATTTTGTTCAGATCTGAATAATAACGATTAAATGTAATCTCGGATATTTTGAAGTGCGCTTCTTAATATCCGAGATTTTTTCATTTTCGTCTTGAATTATTACGCAAAATATGGTAAAATATGATGAAATAAAATTTTTGAAGGAGAATTTCAAGATGAAGATCACAAAGATCATTTCTCTTTTCTGTGCTCTCGTTATGGTTCTTTCCCTCTTTGCGTCTTGTGCTGAAACGGGAACCGAAGCGGAAACCACAGAAGCTATCGCGGGAACCGAGGCTCCCATAGTTGAGACCGAGCCCGAGGTTACAAAAGACCCTAATTATGATGACGACGGATACCTTAAATCCAAGCTCCCCGATGACGTTAAATACACCGGCGAAAAGATCAGCATCCTCTGCTGGGAGGACGTTGAGCGCCCCGAATTTGAAGTTCTTGAAAGCGAGACCGGACTTGACCTTGTCAAGGACGCTATCTACGAGCGCAACATCGCAACCGAGGCGCGCCTTGGCGTGACCCTTGAGTGGACCGAACAGGCTGGCGATTCGAATGACCTCAAGGCATTCGTAAACTACGTTCAGAACGCCTTCAACGCAGGAACCTACTATGACATCATCGCGACCTACTCGAGAACAGCGGCATCGCTTTCCGCAAGCGGACTTCTCGAGGACCTCAATGACGTTGAGGACAGCCATCTCGACCTCGATATGCCCTGGTGGCCCGAGGCTATGCTTGAGACCTGCTCGATCAAGGATTCCCTCTTCTTCGTTTCGGGCGACATCTCGACCAACCTTCTCCACATGATGTACGCTATCTATTACAACATGGATATGCTCAAGGATCTCGGTCTTGATGATCCCGTGAAGATGGTTGACGAAAAGACCTGGACGATCGACGCGCTCATCAAGATGACCACCGACGTCTACCTCGACCTTGACTCCTCCCAGGACAGAAGCGACAACGACCGTTACGGCTTCTGCTCCAACTACTTCCACCTTGAGGCATTCTACTCCGGCTCCGGCATGAAGCTCCTTGAGCCCGCAACTGACGGAAAGGTGCTCAAGATCTCCGACGACTACCTCAGCCAGAAGACCATCGACCTTGTTGACAAGCTCGGCTCCTGGTTCAAACTTGGCGACACCTTCATCAACCCTCCCGGCGGCAAGCTCCCCAACGACCTTGTATTTGCTGAGGGTCGCGCACTCTTCACCCAGAACCGCGTTTACGTTGCGGATGCACAGTACGGCGGCGGCAAGCTCCGCAATGCAGACTGGGAATACGGAATCATCCCCAATCCCCTCTACGATGCAGATCAGGAGGATTACATCACCCTTATCGGTAACCCCTTCACACTTTGGTGTGTTATGAGAGGCGCGCGCAACGCTTCTATGAGCACCGCGGTTATGGAAGTTATGGGCTCCGAGGGCTACCGCAAGACCTCTCCCGCTCTCTTTGAGAACAACATGAAGTACAGATACACCCCCGACTCCTCCAACAAGGGCGACGGCGCGCGTATGTTTGACATCATCCGCGAAAACATCTCCTTCGACCTCGGCAGATTCTTCGCTGCCGAAATGAACTACATCAGCGAAAAGCCTCTCCGCGCAGCCCTCGACGGCGCATCCTGGTCCACCGCCGGCAAGCAGCAGACCAACGCGCTCAAGAAGAACCTTGCAGACCTCAACAAGGGTCTTGCGAATGCGCTGGGAGAGTAAAAGTGAACAGTGGTCAGTGGACAGTGAACAGAAAGATGCGAATTGATAATTTAATTTGCATCACTGAACCATTGCATTGACTGATAATTTAATTACAGGAATCTCGGATATTTTGAAGTTAACGCTTCTTGATATCCGAGGTTTCTTTATTAATTAAGTTATATGCAATCCCAAACCCACTTTGCACCAAGCAAAATTATCAGCCGCATCTTTCTGTTCACTGTCCACTGACCACTGTTCACTTTTACATCCACTGTCCACTTCTATAAAATTTACCAAATTCCGCTTGACTTTTAACAATTATTATGGTAAAATAGTTAAAAATATGCCTTAAGGAGGGTATTATGAAAATTTACGCAAGAATCATTGCGCTTGTTTGTGCGATTCTTATGCTGGTTCCTTGCTTTGCTGCTTGTGCAAACACTCAGGGAAGCGAAGAGACCACCGCAAACAACGCTCAGACCCAGGCTACACCCGAGGACACAACACCCGAAAAAGACCCCAGATATGACGACGAAGGTTTCTGGAAGGACGACCTCGCAGATGAGATCGACTTCAAGGGCGAGACTGTTACCATTCTTTATTGGGATGACGTTGAACGTCCCGAATTCGAGATCACCCAGGACGAGGCTGACGGAGATATGGTCAAGGACGCTATCTACCGCCGTAACCTTGCAACCGAAGAGCGCATGGGCGTGACCTTCGAGTGGGTCGGAACCCCCGGTGACTCCGGCGACCGCGCCAACTTCACAAACTACGTCCGCAACGCTTACTCGGGCGGCACATTCTATGACATCATCGCTACATACTCCAGAACCGCAGGTATGCTTCTTACCAACGGCTTCATTCAGGACCTCAATGCTATTGAGGACAGCTACATCAATGTAGAGCAGCCCTGGTGGCCCAAGTCGATGCTCGAGACCTGTTCGATCAAGGATTCTCTCTTCTTCGTTTCGGGCGACATTTCCACAAACGTGCTTCACTTTATGTATGCAGTTTACTACAATATGGATCTTCTTGAGGACCTGAACCTTCAGGATCCCGTTGATCTTGTAGACAATAAGAAGTGGACCTTGGACGCTCTTATCAATTACACCAAGGATCTTTACGTTGACCTTGACCAGGACGGCGGCGCCTCCGTCGGCGACCAGTACGGATTCTGCAGCACCTACTTCCACCTTGACGCATTCTATACCGGTTCGGATATGATGCTCATCGTTCCCGGCAACGGCACCAACCTTGCCATTTCCGAAGACTTCTTCGGTCAGAAGACCATCGACCTTGTTGATAAGCTTGGAACTTGGTTCAAGACCGGCGATACATACGTTAACCCCCACGGCGGCAGCCTTGACTACGACGCTCCCTTTGAGGAAGGCACCGCACTCTTCTGCCTCAACCGTGTATATATGGCTGATACCCAGTACGGCGGCGGCGCAGCTCCCCTCCGTAATGCCGATTGGGAATACGGTATTCTCCCCGTTCCTATGTACGATGAGAACCAGACCGAGTACATCACTGTTGTGGGCAATCCCTTTACCCTTTGGTGTGTAATGCAGGGTGCAAAGAATCCCCAGATGAGCACCGCAGTTATCGAGTGCATGGCTTCCGAGGCTTACCGCAAGACCTCGCCCATGATCTTCGAAAACAACATGAAGTACCGCTACACTCCCGACACCGCAGGTAAGGGTGCTTCCGCGCGTATGTTCGATATTGTTCGTGAGTCCATCGCATTCGACCTTGGCCGTATCTTCTCCGACATCCTCAGCTTTATGAGCGAAATGCCCTCCAAGGCTGCAGCTATTTCCACCAGCTGGGCATCCATGAAGGCACAGTATGACAGAACTCTCAAGAGATCGATGTCCGACCTCAACAAGGATCTTGACGCTGTTCTTGACAACTAATTAAGACAATTTTTTCAGACCGCGCCCGCTTATGAGCGGTGCGCGGTCATTAAAGTATAAGGAGATATAAAAATGAGGCTTGCTACTTCAACCTGTATCTTCCCCGCTCACCGTCAGGGCGGGCGCACACCGCTTGAAGAATCCATCAAAATGTGCCACGAATGCGGCTTCCGCGTGATCGACCTCAACTGGGGCGGCGCGGGCGGACTTGGCGCAAAGAGTGAGCTTGCGGGCGACGATTGGGAGCGAAACATCGACTCGATCGGCAACCTTGCGGCAAAGCTCGGCGTTGAGTTTTCGCAGTCGCACATGCCCTTTGACTCGAATCTCTACCGCCCCGAGCAGAAGCTTTCGGACGAATACCGCGTGTGGTTTGCCGAGGCAAGCCGCCGCTGCATCATCGCGTCGGGCAGGCTCGGCGTCCGCTGGATAGTCACCCACGCGCAAACGGCGACCGAAAACGATGAGATGTGCTTCGAGGAAAATATGCGCGCGAATATCCACTACTACACTCCCCTTCTTGAGCTTGCCAAGCGTGAGGGCACCGGCATTGCCATCGAGAATATGGCAGAGTTCAACCCCGGAAAGACGAAGCACCGCTTTACCGCCGCGCTTGAGGAGCAGATCGCCATCATCGACGCGATGGGAGACCCCGTTTCCTGCCGCGCTTGCTGGGACTTCGGCCACGCAGAGCTCGTTTACCGCGATCAAGTCAAGCCCCTGCGCAAGCTCGGTCACCGTCTTGCCGCGACTCACGTTCAGGAATGCGACGGCCGCGAGGACGATCACTACCTCCCCTTCGTCCGCGGAAACACGAATTGGGAAGAGATCATGCCCCTTCTCAAAGAGATCGGCTACGACGGCGACTTCACCTACGAAGTCCACGGCTTCTACTCCAAGATCCCCGACGACCTGCGAATCGAAGCAGGAAAGTTGGGATATAAGGTCGGTATGTATCTTATGGATCTGTATGCTAAAGCATAAGTGAAAAGTGGAAAGTGAAAAGTGGAAAGTTAAGGAAAATTTTCTCTGAAGCGAAAATTTCATATCGATAACTTTGTGCTGGGTTGATAAAACTTTGTGCTATGCAAATCTATAACAAGTAAATGAAAAACTCGAGTATTATGAAGCAAAAATCTTCGTAATATCCGAGTTTTTTAGTTTAGGCATTGAATTGACGCACCTAATAATGGATCATCAATACCGAATTAAATTATCATTTTTAATTTCCGAGCAAAGCGAGGAAATTTTCCTTAACTTTACACTTTTCACTTTCCACTTATCACTTATTTTCTAAGTCCCTTTTTCGCAAGATACTCCTGCGCTTTATAAAGGTTATTCGTGGTGAGGTTTACGCAGCGGGCGTTGATGGCGTTGTCCATCTGCTCCTCGGTCGTGCCCGAAAGGAAGAGGACGAGTCCCTTGCCTTCAACGAAATCGGCGCCGTCGAGCACCTTTTTGACGCTTTCGGGGTCGGTCTTTGAGCCGGGAAGGGAAACGCCGTAGAGGCGGTCGTAGATCGACTCGTCAAGGCGCTTCATCGAATAGGGCATAAAGGAAAGAGTCTTGAATTCGGGATAATAGTCCTGAAGATATTTCAGCGTGGGGCAGTCGCCTGCCTCGATGACGGTGCGCTCGACGAGGTCGTATTTGCGGAGCATTTCGACAATGATATCAACGCACTGGGGGCGGAAATCCTTGATCTCTACGATGTGCAGGGGCTTATAATCGTAGCTGACGAAAAGATCGAGAGTTTCCTCGAGCGTGGGCACGCGGTAGCCCTTGAATTCTTCGCCGAATTTGATACCCGCGTCGAGCTTTTTGATCTCTTCGAGGGTCATAAAGCTGATCGCGCCAAAGCCGTCGGTGGTGCGCTCGACGGTCTGGTCGTGCATAATTACGGGCACGTTGTCGCGGCTGAGGTGAACGTCGTATTCAAGAACGTCACAGCGAGCGTCGAGAGCCGCCTTGAAGGACTGGAGTGTATTTTCGGGAATCAGATCCTTGATACCTCTGTGCGCGGTGATCTGAATATTTTGTCTTGTTGCGTCTTCCCATCTGATAGCCATTTTAATTTTTCCTTTCTAATTTTGGCAATTGTAAAACTGCGTTTTACAATTGAGATCCGCGCGGCGGGGATACGCGCGCTTATCGCCGCTCGCCAAAATCTGCGATTTTGACGGCTCCCCTCGGCGCGCGGACTCGCTTTGCTCGTCAAAGAGGTGTTTTTTCGGTCGGCAAAGCCGCCGAAAAAACGAAATTTATTGTAATTTCAAACTTTTACAATCAGCCAACTTGTAATTCTTAAAAATTTATGGTAAAATAATAACAGTAAAATTTGGAGGCGGAAATGAAAACTTTTACGCTTGATGCGAATATAATGAATCTTGAGGGCGCGGCGGATGCGGATATGATCTGCTTTGTGCCGACGGAGGAATCGCTTCTTCCCTGCCGCGCTGCCCATAGAAGCGTGCTGATCGACGCACTTCGCAGAGATGTGCCGATCACGGCAATAGTCAAGGGCTTCGACGGCTCGCTGATGCCCGCCGAATACGACGCCCTTTGCGAGGCGCTTTCTTACGTCAGCTTCATCTTCACCGACTCGAACACCGCGGAGATCTTTCTCAAGGAGCCGACCTTCGACCCCGAGGAGATACTTCGCGCGATACACAAGCGATTCGGAGTCCTTTCGGTCATTCTGACCGACGAGGGGCTTGCCTTTGACGGCGAACATATCACGGAATTTACGGAGGAATAATTATGTTCAAAGAAATCAGACCCACCGAACTTGAAAGTATGAACGCCTTCCGCGCCGTTGGCAAGGAATGGTTTCTCATCACAGCCGAGGCGGACGGAATCCGCAACGCCATGACGGCATCCTGGGGCTTTCTCGGCAATCTCTGGAACCGCGACGCAGCAGTCTGCTTCGTTCGCCCGCAGAGATTCACCCACACGCTGACCGAAAAGGCAGACCGCGTCAGCCTTTGCTTCTTTGGCGATGATTACCGCCAGGAACTCGGCAAGATCTTCGGCAGAAAGAGCGGCCGCGACGGCGACAAAGCCGCAGAAGCCGGCTTCCACTACACCTACCTCGACGGCGTTCCCGCATTCGAGGAGGCAAAGCTTGTCCTTGTTTGCCGTAAGATGTATACCGACCTGATCAAGGAAGAAAACTTCCTCGACAAAGAAGTTGACGCCGCGTGCTATCCCGCGAAGGATTATCATACGGTTTATGTGTGCGAGGTTGAGAAAGCGTATATCAAGGAATAATCGGAATAAGCTGCCGCATTTGCGGCGGCTTTTCTTTTTGCGATCCGCGCTTGCGCGCGGAGGGTGACAGAGCGCAATACTTCCCTACAATCGGGAAGTATTGACTCTGTCCAAAATCCCGAAGCGGAGCTTCGTGATTTTGAAGCGCAGTGGCGAGACCTGAAGGTCTCGCATTGAAATGAGGCTCCGCCTCAAACTCCGCCGTTTGCCGAAGGCAAACATACTTTTCTGAAAAAGTTTGATCAAAACTTTCCGCTATTATGTTTTAATAAAAATAAATACATATTTAACTTCGCCGCAGGCGAATTTTAACTCGCGCAAAGCGCGATATTAACTCGGCGCAAGCCGACCTTAACTTGCGCGAAGCGCAATCTTAACTCTCGCGAAGCGAGATAATTACAGATTAAATGCAACCTCAATCTCTCTGATCTCTTCCGGACTGATCGGCACAATCGTTCCGTTCATCGCCGCGATGTCGCAGAGGGATTCTGCGCCGAACTCGAGAACTTCGAGGCGGTCATAAGCATTGAGAAGCGAGGTACCGCCGACGATCACGCAGTCGTTTTCAACGATCGCGATGGGAGCCTTGATGCTGATCGAATCGACGATCTTTTCGGGCGCGTTCTCGATGGTGCCGTAAGGATGGCGGTTGGTGTTGCGCAGGCAGATGTAGCCCTCGGGGATGAGGTGGGAGTTGAACTCCGCATCGGTAACGGCGAACGCCATGATATAGGGTGCGCGAGCAAACGCGATGCTGTCGATATCATCGTGAGCGGCGAAGATCTCGCCCGCGATCTTTGCGAAGGGAGAAGGAACCTTGCCCGCCTCGCACTTATCACCCTCAACGCGGACGTGCATATCGGGGGTGAGTTCAAGAAGGTCTTCGTCATCGGGAGTGATGATGAAGCCACCCTCGATCTTCTTTGCAAACGCGCCGACGCCCATTGTGAAGATGCGGTTGCGGCAGCAGCGAGCGCACATTGCGGTCATTTCCTCGCGGATAGCGGTTTCGTTGTCAGAACCGAGAACTGCCTCATATACCTTGGGCGAATTCTTGACTGCGAGCTCCTCTGCGGTCAGCTCCTTTGCTTCCTTCTTGAGCATAGCGGCAGCAACGCCGGTTCTTGCGGCATAATCGAGTGCCTCGAACATCATAAATGCTCTTTCAAGGCTATCAGCGCCGAGAACTACGCCGTGGTTTTCAAGCAGAACGGTATCGCAACCCTCTGCGAACTTCTCCGCAATGAGGTCACCGAGCTGCTTCGAGCCAGGGAGCGCGTACTTTGCGATAGCGATCTTGCCGCAAAGCTTCGAAACGCCGGGCATAACGTCGAGCTTGGGGAGCTTTCTCTCAAGGCTGTATGCGACGAGAGCGGCGGGATGAGCGTGGAAGACCGCCTTGAGGTCGGGGCGGGAGCGCAGAACTGCAAGGTGGAAGGGGTACTCGGTCGAGGGGCGGTGCTTGCCGTGAACGACTCCGTCGGGGGTGACCCACATGATGTCGTCAGCGGTCAGATGCGCCTTGTCAACGCCCGAGGGAGAGATCCACATCACACCGTCGTCATCCATTATCGAAAGGTTGCCGCCCGAGGTGGTGGTCAGCTTGTTTGTGTAAAGTCTGGTCATTATGTAGGCTATCTTTTCAGCCGAGGTCATATTAATCAGTTTCATTGATTTTTCTCCTTATTTCTTAATAGTATCTTTTTTGTTCTTCCAGAAGCGGACCGAATCGAAGTCGCCCTCGTGGAACTTTTTCGCTTCGCAGAGAAGCATTGCGGGGCTGTCGGAATAGGAATTGACGGTGTCGCCGCCGCGGTGGTTGGTGAGTGTTACGTTATCAAGGGTGAGCATCTTGTGATCGGGCTTGATGGGCTCGGACTCGAAAACGTCGAGCGCCGCGCCGCGGATCTTGCCGTCACGAAGGATCTGGTAAAGCGCGTCATAGTCAACGAGATAGGAACGCGCGGTGTTAACAAGGTATGCAGAGGGCTTGAGAAGTGCAAGCTCTTCTGCGCCAAGCAGGGGCTTGTCGCCGGACGAACGAGCATGGAGCGAAACGATATCCGCGGTCGAAAGCAGCTCGTGAAGTTCGACCTTCTTGCAGCCGTACTTGACGAGATCGGGATCGTTTTCGGAAACGTAGGGGTCATAAACGATGACGTTTACGTCCCAGCCCTGAAGCTTCTTGACAACAAGGCGGGCGATGGTGCCGAAGCCGATAAGACCGATGGTCTGATTGACGAGCTCAAAGATCACGCCGCTGTTGGCGAATCTTTCTCTCCAAGTGCCGTTCATCAGCGCGCCGTGGCCGCGGGCGATATTTCTCGTCTCCGCGATCATAAGTCCGATGGTGAACTCCGCAACCGCGTTTGCGTTGTGAGCGGGGTTCGAGAGGACGGGGATACCGAGCTCGGTAGCCGCCTCAACGTTGACGTTCTCCGTGCCGCCGCGATTGACGAGGATGAGCTTGAGATTCTTTGCCTTTTCGAGAAGCTTGCGGCTGACGGGGCAAAGGTGGACCATGAGGACCTCGGTCTCCTCGATGAGATCCCAAAGCTCTGCGGGCGGATCGCAAGCCTCCGAGCCCTTCTTTTCGATGCCGTGAACGATCTCACGCATCACGGTGCGGTCGGGCACGCCAAAATAGGGAATGCCGAGACATTCGTAGCCCGGATATTTTTCGAGCGCATTCTTATAATACTCTTCGGGCAGAAACACGTCTGCAACTGCTGTAAATTTCATTTTCAGCCTCCGTATATATTTATATTATCTTGATTATATCATATAAACCCCGATTATGCAAGTAGGGGTGCAATCTTTTATGAAAAAATCATTTTTTTGCTCAAAACGCGCAATTTTTGCGTATTCTTTGCGTATTTGCTCGATTCGACCTTGACCGAATGCGCGATTTGTGGTATAATTTTGATGTAAAAAAGAGAGCGAAGGAGCAAAAAACTCCCCGAAGGGGGAGTTTTTACTCCTTCCGAAACGGAGGCGTCCCGCCTCCGTTTCGAAGCGCAAAAGGGAGTTCCGTCCTCTGCGGAGGACGGCAAGGGCTACGCGCCCTTGACGGCGCCACCTTTTGAAAAAGGTGGACGAAAACTTTCCGCTATTTTGATTGGGAGGGGAACTATGTCAAGAGAAGAAAGATATGAGCAGATACTTGAGATATTACGCGCGAGGGGCGATGTTTCGGTGGGATATTTGGCGAAAAAGCTTTTCGTCAGCCCATCGACGATACGCCGCGATTATCAGGTACTCGAGAGCCGCGGGCTTTTGCATCGCGCTTATGGCAAAGCGACGCTCAATTACGGCGAGGAAGCGGGGCTTCCCATCCTTTTGCGACGCAAAAATATGCCCGAGGCGAAGCTGAACATCGGTCAGCGCGCGGCGGAGCTGATCCGCGACGGCGACATCATCTTCATCGACGCCTCATCGACCGCGCTCTGTATGGTCGCGCACCTTGCGAAATTCAACCACCTCACCGTCGTCACAAACGGAATACATACGCTCGAGCAGCTCGAGGACCTTTCAAACCTCACCGTCTACTCCCTCGGCGGCCTGCGAATGAACAATTCGATGGCTCTGACGGGACAATTCGCCATCGACAACCTCTCGCGCCTGCATATCGACAAATGCTTTTTCTCGACCACGGGCGTTTCGACCGACGGCAGACTCCTTGCCGCCATCGAGCCCGAGCACAACGTCGTCGCCAAGGCTCTCACACGCTCGACAACAAAGGTATACCTCTGCGATAGCTCAAAGATCGGCAAGACCTACCTGCTTGAGCTGTGCAACATCGGAGACGTCGATTACGTAATCTCCGACGCCGACTTTTTCGACCTCGTCGAAAAGCCCGAAAACGCAAAAACCACATTTATTAAAGCTTGAAAGTTTTCGTCCACCTTTATCAAAAACAGGCAAAAATCAATATAATAGCTTGTAGGGGAGGGCGTCCTCGACCTCCCGAACCGCACAAAATTACAGCGTTGATAAAATCGAGTAACTAAAGTTAAATTATATTGATTTAATACAACAGATATAATTTCGTTGGGCTCGGGAGGTCGAGGGCGCCCTCCCCTACAAGCTCGTTATTTGACAAAGCCGGAAAATAAAAATAAATCTCGTTATTTATTAGAATAACAATCAAACAAATGGCTGTCTCGTGTTACTTAACCAGACAGCCTTTTGCAGTATTTTATTTAGCTTTTTTCTTTTTCAACATTCTTTTTACGCCCACAAAAACCGATACCGAAACAACAATACCGATCGAGTCCAAAATAATATCGTTCATATCAAACGCCCTTCCGAAAATCGGTTGAAGGACTTCAATAGCGGCAATTGTGATCAGTCCCTTGATAACACATTTCTTCCACGCAGGGTCTTTCTGTGTTAACGGATACAGAATACCAAATGGCATAAACATCAAAACATTTCCGATAGTTTCCGCGCTGATATTGTTAAAGAGATCGGGAACAAAGTCGAAATACCCGCCAAACCAATTTATCGTAAAACCCGGATCCATACGGTAAAGCAGTTTATACCAAAACATATTCATTAAATCAAGTCCTATGACCAAGCACGCAAGTCCCGTCATATAGCAAACAAACACGCAAGAGAACACTTTTCTGAAAATCGGTGTTTCCTTATCTTTTTTGAACCTGATAAAACCGTATACCGCACTCACCAGCAACGCGATCGGCAGTGCTTGCAGGAAGTAGCCGATATAAGTGTCAAAAAAGAAATATTGAAAATTCATATCTTCCGGGAAATACATTTTGTGTACCTCTTTGCGTCAGGGATGCTCGCGGATATCAACCACCACCCATTCGCCCGATTCGTTCTTTTCCACCTTCCAAAGCGACGGAATACGCCAACTTCCGCAGATCACGTTTCCAAGGTGCGCGTAGGTCTCCGACGAATAGTAGACCCATATCCAGCCCTCGTTTTCTTCAAGATGAGCACTCCACAGCTCGAGCGTGTGCAGGTTGTACGCCGCATCCTCGTAGCTGTCGGTGGGGGTTGCATATCTTGCAAGCAAGCCGTATTCCGCCTCGTTTTCTTCTCTCGTGTGGCGAGTATCGTTAAATGCCTTGTCAGCCAAGCGAAGCACCGACTGCGCTTCTCTGCGGTCGGATGCCGAACCAATATAAAGCACCATTTTCATCTGATCTTTGCTGTAATAATCGTTAAGACTGATCTGTGCAATCCGATATACGGGGAAAAAGTGGAGCAAAAGCCCTCCCGCGATCAGAACGGTCGCAATAACAGCCGCGATCAAAGACCCGACGCGCAAAACCTTTTTTCGGAATTTTTTGCGTATATTTTTTATCGATCTCAACACCTCGGCTTCAATATCGCTTTGCGCCTCTTCCCCGATCTTTTCAACCGTCTTGCCCGATCTCATAGCTTCAAATTCCGCGGCACAATCGGGGCAATTTTCAATATGCTCCTTGATCGACTCCGCGGTTTCTTCGCTGACCATATTTTCAAGGTACAGGGGCAAAATATCGCGTACAACACTGCACTCATTTTTCATTTTTGATCTCCTCCATTCTCTTTTGAATCATTTTTACCGCACGGTGGTAGGTAACGCAAGCCCAGTTATCGGTTTTTCCGTAAATATCGCCGATATCCTTAAACGAAAGCTCCCCGAAAACGCGCCACATAAAGACCTCTTTATACGGATCGGGCAGCGAATGCATTATCTTGCGTATCTGCCGCGCGTCCTCGCGGTCGCCGAGCCGCGAATCAACAAGGTCATCGGGATCGGATATGCTCGCAAGCCCCGACTCCTCAAGGCTTATCACCTTTTTGTTCTTTTTTATGTACGAATAATAGGTATTTTTCGCGATCTGGCAAAGCCAGACACGCATATCGCAGTCGCCGCGGAAATCGTTTATTGACTTTATCGCTTTGAAAAAGGTTTCGCTTGTGATCTCCTCGGCGACGTGCTCGTTCCCCGAAAGCTGCATTATGTATAGGTAGACCGACTTAAAATACGTTTTGTAGATGTCCTCGAACTCCATTACTTTCCACCTCCCTTCGAATAAACAATTGTAAAACTGCGTTTTACAATTGAGACCCGCTCGGCGGGGATACGCGCGCTTATCGCCGCTTGTCAAAATCTTCGATTTTGACAGCTCCCCTCGGCGCGCGAACTCGCTTTGCTCGTCTTAGCGGTGTTTTTTCGGTCGGCAAAGCCGCCGAAAAAACGATTTTTATTGTATTATGCAATTGCTAAACATAAGACTCCGAGAAAAAGGAAATCTTACAACATTTTTTATGTTTTTTCAAATTATTTATCAATTATATCGCATAACCGCGAATCAGTCAATAGCTTGCGGATTTTTTGCAGTATTTAGGGGTATCGAATAATAAAAATTGCCCTCCCGCTTGCGGGAGGGTTGGGAGGGTATAGAGCGCCGCGCGAGGTTCTTTCGCCCAAACGTAACCAAGTGCGAAATTTAATCGAAAATTTCCGAGCGAAGCGATGGAAATTCTCCTTCAACTTCGCCGCAGGCGAACCTTAACTTGCCGCAGGCAATCTTAACTCGGGCGAAGCCCGACATTAACTAAAGAAAATCCGCCGCTCGGCGGATTTTCTTTACATTCACTTATTAAAAAGTCTTTTCCTCTTCTTAAAATAAATATGGTTGCAGATCACCATTGCGACGTTGATGATCATCGATGTGCCGACCGACATACCCGTGATGATGAGATCGACGGGGGCGTAGAGCGACGAGGTGATCGACAGCACGAGGGCGTTATAGGCAAGCGAAATGACAAGGCCATACGCATAGAGCCCAACGATGAGGCGGGGGGCGGTATTTTTATATCCCGCAAGCGCAAAGCGGGTATAGATCGCCAAAGCGCCCATTCCGAGCGTCAGAATACCGTAAAAGAGGTCGATCGTCGAGAGGATCGGGAACTGCGCGAGCACTTCCTCGGTCTGAGACGTGCCCGTAAAATACGGGATCGCACCGAGAATGTTCACCGCCGCCGAAAACCACAGCGCGACGTAGATAAGGAACTTATACCAATTCATCGGCAGCTCGCGCATACCTCCGCGTACCGCGGAATCCGACGTGCCTTTGTAATTGTCGAAGGGATTGTTGTTCATTTGCTTTCTCCTTAAACAGATATTTGTCTGAGAAGTGGAAAGTGAACAGTGAAAAGTGAAAAGTTAAGGATAATTTCCTCGCTATGCTCGGAAATTTTCATTTATTATTTATACTTTTCGGCTTGCCGAAAAGTTTCCTCCACTTTACACTTTTCACTTTACACTCTACACTTATAATTTCACCGGCGGCTCGTTCTTGAGGCATTCCTTATAGATCTCCGGAACGCCATAATGGTGCATACACTTGAAATCAAGCATTCGCATTATCATCTTGTCGCGGACGGCGTGGTAGCGGTCGTTATGATAAAGGTTGACTCTCTCCTCGGGGTCGCTTGCGAGGTCGTAAAGCTCGTCCTCGCTCTCCTCGTTCTGGTAGTGAACGAATTTGTAGTCCTTCGTTCTTGCCATAGTCATAAACTCGCAGCCGCGCATGACGTGGTCGACGGCGTGCTCGGCAAAAACGCAGTCGCGTCCCTTGATATCCGAGTCGAACGCACCGAGAGAGATCGATTGGCAATCGTCGGGGAGCTTGATCCCCGCCATTTCGAGCACCGTGTGCATAACGTCGAACTGCTCGACAAGCTCCGCGCTTCGTGCTCCAGATTTTACGTACTTTTCGCTTCCCCAGACGATCGCGGGGATGCGGGTGATGCAATCATACATACACCATTTTTCAAAAAGTCTGTGGTCGCCGAGACATTCGCCGTGATCCGAGGTGAAGACGACGATCGCGTCCTCAAGGTATCCTTTTTCACGAAGCGAATCCATTATCTGACCGATCTTTTCGTCGATCATCGTCACGTTTGCGGCATAATTTTTGCGCATACGCTTGATCTGCTCGGGTGTCGGCTCGGCAGGCCAGACAACGCCGTCCATTCCGCGCTTCATTCCTCTTTCGCGGAACATTCTCTGCGCCTTCGGCTGACGGTCTGCCTCCTCCGCGCTGATGATCTCGCCCGAAAATTCGACGCCGTCATACATATCGATAAATCTCTGAGGCGGATCAAAGGGCGGGTGCGGACCGGGGAATCCGATCTGCAAAAAGAGGGGTTCATCCGTCTTTCTGTGCTCGATCACGCGCAAAGCCATATCTCCGACAAAGACATCGTGGTGGAATTTTTCCTCAAAAGGCCAGGTGAAGCACCCGACAGCGTCCTGATAATCGGGGAAGTTTTCAACAAAGAACTTTCTGTCGGGCTTTTTCATCCCCGACCAATAAAAGAACTTGTCAAGCTCGTCCTCAAAGCGGCCGCATTTGTTGTCAAGTCCCATTTGATCGCAGCGGCGGTCCTTGTTCTCAACAACATATCTCTGATGGAATCCGCAAGGAGCATCATAAGGATACGTATGCATTTTTCCGACGTTTATGCAATGATATCCCGCGTCCGCAAGCTGTTCGACCCAGGAATGCTCCCAACTGTCGCTGTTGCTGTAAACTCCCGTTCTGCCCGGGTACTTGCAGTTGAACAGCGCCGCACGCGAAGGCATACAAGTTGGCGACACGCAAAAACAGTTATCAAAGATCATACCCTCCCGCGCCAAGCGGTCGAGATTCGGCGTTATGTACTTATCATTACCGAGTGCCGAGATAGTATCAAACCTCTGCTGATCGGTCATTATTAAGATTATATTGGGCTTTGACATGTTCTTTCTCCTTTGTTTGGTGGAAAAATGAAATTCGGATGATTGACTAAAGTAAGTGTAAAGTGAAAAGCGTAAAGTGTAAAGTTAAGGACAATTTCCTCGCGGACGCTCGGGAATTTCCATTTTTATAAAAATACTTTTTGAGCGCAGCGAAAAAAGTTACCACAACTTTTCACTTTCCACTTTTCACTTTACACTTAACAAAAACGGGGCCGTTTTTGTTAACACAGCCCCGTTATAATGCGAGAATTACTCGTTCTCTTCTTCCTCTTCCTCGTCGTCGAAGTCGAATTCTTCGTCGAGGCAAGCAAGACAAGTGCAATCGTCGCAATCGCAATCACAATCGTCGCAATCGCAGCAGTCGCAGTCATCCTCGTAGCAATACTCCTCGAGCTCGCCGAGATCCTTGTCCACTTCTTCGATGTAATCGCCGAGATATTCCATATTCTCGCCGATCTCCTCGATAGCCTCGGTCATTTCGCCGAGAAGCTCAAGCATAGCGGCAATAAGCTTGCCCTCTGCGGTGGTCTTGTCGAAATCAAGACCGTCAGCAAGACCCTTGAGATAAGCTGCCTTTTCCTTGAGTGCCATATTCAGAGTCCTCCGAGATTATGCGCGAGAGAGATACTCGCCGGTTCTGGTGTCGATCTTGATGACCTCGCCAACCTCGATGAAGAGGGGAACCTTGATCTCAGCGCCGGTCTCAACGGTTGCGGGCTTGAGGGTGTTGGTTGCAGTGTTGCCAGCGAAGCCGGGGTCGGTATCGGTGATCTCGAGATCAACGAATGTGGGGGGCTCAACGCTGAATACCTTGCCCTTGAAGGAGCAAAGCTTGCACATCATCTCTTCCTTTACGAACTTAAAGGAATCGGGAAGAACTTCCTTGTTGAGGGGAACCATATCAAAGGACTCCATGTCCATGAAATAGTAAAGATCGCCGTCATTGTAGGAATACTGCATATCTCTTCTTTCGATATATGCGCTGTCAAATTTGTCTGTGGGGGAGAAGGAACGCTCGATTACCGCACCGGTAATAACGTTCTTCATCTTTGTGCGGACGAAAGCCGCACCCTTTCCGGGCTTAACGTGCTGGAACTCGACAACCTGGAATACGTTGCCCTCCATTTCGAATGTTACACCGTTTTTGAAATCGCCGGCTGTTACCATTGTAAATACCTCCGTGGTTTGTTTTCATAAAATTACACCATATTATATAATATTTTTCGCGATTTTGCAAGAGGTTTGCGATATTTTATTGCTCAAAAAGCACACTTTTTACACACTTTCAAAAAAAATTTACATTTTGCACTATAAACGTATTGCGGTAGTACCTTAAGATAACTCACTTGATAAAATACAGTACAGACTCCGCCACCCCTCATCCGACGCCCCCAAGGGGCGCCACCTTCTCCCAAGATCCGGGAGAAGGCTGAGTGTTTAGTTCGCTAATTTTGTATTATCAGCGAACACTGTTTGAAATGTAAACCACGGTTGGTTAAATAGGAATATTTTATTGAAAAAACTTGCTGAAACTTCAAAACAAGCGCACAATAATCTCAATACAAGCATTCCTCTTTGCCAAAACATAATTATCGCTATAAATAGTATTCGCTGAAACGCAAAGTTTGAGGGACCTAACCAACTGTTCGCCGCGAGGCGAACTATGCCTTCTCCCGGACCTTGGGTAGCGAAGCGGCGGCGCGGTATTGAATGACAGTCCGGGGGACTGTCAGACCCGCGGCGTGACCGAGCCGCAGCGAGACAGGTGTCGCGAAGCGGCGGATGAGGGGTGGCGGAATCTGTACTGCACAATCGACATAAGCAATATGTTTTCGACGCAAAAATCCTCGTTTTGCGGTCGTTCACAAAAATTTTACAAAATCAATTACGGCAGTTTTTCGCCTTGGAGAGTTAAACAAATAAATAACTTGACTTTTGGCTTAAAATATAGTATAATTAAATATATATGTCATAATGGATAAGTGTTATTTAGTTATATAATATATTACAACCATCCGAAAAGGAGCAAAAATATGTTCAGAAGCATGACAGCTTACGGCCGCGCGGCTCTTCTTACCGACGAGCGCGAGATCACGGTCGAGCTCAAATCGGTCAACAGCAAGTTCCTTGACCTCAGCGTCAAGACTCCGCGCGCGCTTTCGCCACTCGAGGCGAGGATCAAGAGCGCGGTCACGGCGCACCCGATCAGCCGCGGGCGCGTTGACGTTTTCATAAATTACGTCAATTCCTCTTCCTCGGGCAACACTCTCGCGCTTGACAGCGCCTACGCCGAGGGATACATTGCCGCTCTTCGCGAGCTGCGCGACAAATTTTCGCTCACCGACGACATTTCTGTCATGACGGTGGCACAGAACCGCGACATCTTCACCGTCCGCGAGGTCGGCGAGGATCTTGACGCCGTTTGGGCTGACATTCTTCCCGTTATCGACGAGGCTTGCCGCGAATTCGTTGCCGAAAGACTGCGCGAGGGTGAAAACCTTCGCCGCGATATTCTCGCAAAGATCGCGCATCTGCGAACACTCACCGACCGCATCGAGGAGATCTCGAAGGGCGAGATCGAATCGGCTCGCGACCGCATAAAGCAGCGCCTGATCGCCGTTCTTGCCGACAACCGCATCACGGTTGACGAGAACCGCATCCTCACCGAATGCGCAATTTGGGCAGACAAGATCGCCATTGACGAGGAGCTCGTTCGCCTGCGTTCGCACTTTGCCGCGCTTGAGGACATGGCGGAGCTTGACATCCCCGTTGGACGCAAATTTGACTTTCAGCTTCAGGAATCGAGCCGCGAGATCAACACCATCGGCTCGAAGTGCCAGAACGCGGACATTGCAAAGCTCGTTGTTGAAATGAAAAACGAATCCGAAAAGATTCGCGAGCAAATTCAGAACATAGAATAAGAGGTCCCGAACAATGAAATTCATCAGCATCGGGTATGGTAATTCGGTTGCCGTTGAGCGCATCGTCGCTCTGGTCAGCCCCGAATCCGCGCCCGTCAAAAGACTTATACAAGATGCCAAGGAAATGGGCAGAGTTATCGACGTTTCCTGCGGCCGCAAAACAAGATCGGTGCTCGTCACCGACTCCGAACACGTCATTCTTTCCGCGCTCACAACCGAAAAGATCGCCCGCCGACTTGAGGGAGATACCTCCTCGGATGACGATGAAGAATAAATTTTAAAAATTATTATTTCACAAATAAAGGAGAACATTATGATCTATCCCACCATTGCAAAGCTCACACAGGGCAAGTACAACCGCTATCAGCTCGCTATCGCGACCGCAAAGTGCGCGCGCATCATCACCGACGAGTACTCCACCCAGCGCAAGAACGCCGAAAAGCAGCTCACCGGCAACAAGGACATCGACCGCCCCATGATGGAGCACGCGGTCAACGCCGACTACCGCGACAGAAAGGCTGTTAAGATCGCCATCGACAAGCTCGACGACGGCGAATACGTTATTTGCGAAAAGACCGAAGAAGGAATGACATTCGAAGGAAATCCCAATAATTCGTAAGGTGGTTTGCCATCTGAGCGAGGCTATCGCCTTCGGCGAGTTAATTTTGCGCTTCGCGCAAGTTAATATCGGCTTCGCCGAGTTATGATCGGGCTGCGCCCGAGTTAATGTTCGCCTTCGGCGAAGTTAAATAGGTGTTTGATTTAATTGAAAATTTTCGCTTTGGCGGAAATTCACCTTAACTTTACACTTTCCACTTTTCACTTTACACTTGCACCGCACAACGGAGGTCACGCTATGTCAATCAAATACGCAGGCGTTTATCTCCTGGATGCGCCGTTCTCGCTTGACCGCGAATATGATTATCTGATCCCCGAGGGGATAAATATTACCCCGGGCGACTTCGTCGGTCTGCCATTTGGCAACGGAAACCGCAGGCGGATCGCGCTTGTGACCTCGATCAAGGACACCACGGACGTGCCCGAAGGGAAGGTCAAGCCGATCCTTGCAAAATGTGCCGACGGGCTTCATCTTGACGGTGAGATGCTCGAGATCTGGCGCTTTCTGCGCTCGACTACTCTTTGCACCACCTCGGACGCCATTCACGCAATGATCCCCTCAGCCGCGCTCTCGAAGCTCGAGGAATACTATTCCCCGACCGAAAAAGCGCCGACGAAGGCGATCCTTGAAAACGCGCAGGCAATGATGATCTTCAACCTCATCGTCAGCCGCGGGCGGATCGGCGAAGAGGCTCTCAAATACCGCTTCGGCGTGAAGACCGCGGAATCGGTCGAAAAATTGCTCAAAGCGGGATGCATACGCCGCGAGCTTGAGGTCTGCGATCCCTCGGCGGGCAAGAGCGAATCGGTATATTCGCTCGCTGTCGATGAGGAAACGGCGGAAATTCACATCTCGGGCGGCATCATCGGGGGCAAAAAGGTAGCGAAGATCAAATCCGAAGGTCAGGTGCTGGCTCTTCGCAAGCTTATGGAATGCGGAGAGGCACTTTCATCGCTCGAGCTGCGCGAAGGCGGCAACATCACGACCGCGCACTTGTCCGCGCTGCTCAAAAAAGGACTTATTTCGGAGGAAAAGAGATCGGTAAACCGCGATCTCATCCTCATTCACGCCCACGCTGAGGCGGCGGCGCAAAAAAGAGAGCTCGTTCTCAGCGACGAGCAATCCGAAGCGCTTGCAACGCTCACCGAGCTTTATTCATCGGGAGAGCCGCGCGCGGCTCTGCTTGAGGGCGTTACGGGAAGCGGAAAAACGAGCGTTATGCTCGCGCTGATCGACCGCGTTCTTGAATCGGGACGCGGCGTCATCCTTCTTCTCCCCGAAATCGCGCTGACACCGCAAACGCTTTCGATCTTCTGCGCCCGCTACGGCGAAGAGGTCGCGCTTTTGCACTCGGGAATGTCGGCGGGAGAGAGGCAGGATTCCTACAACCGAATCAAAAACGGCGCGGCGAGGCTCGTTATCGGGACGCGCTCCGCAATATTTGCGCCGACAAAGGATCTTGGGCTGATCATTATTGACGAAGAACAAGAGCACACCTACAAATCCGACTCCTCCCCGCGCTACCACGCGAGGGACATTGCCCGTCTGCGCTGTGCCTATTCAAAGGCGCTGATGCTTCTCGCCTCGGCAACGCCGTCGCTTGAAAGCAGAAAAAAGGCGGAAGACGGGGCTTACACACTCATCAGGCTGACGAAGCGCTACGGAAACGCGGTGCTGCCCGAGGTCGTGGTTGCCGATATGCGCGGCGAGGCACGGACGGGCAATCTCACCCCCATCGGCGCCGAGCTTTCAGCCGCACTTGTTGAGACCTTCGAGAAGGGCGAGCAATCGATCCTCTTCCTCAACCGCCGCGGATACAACAATTACGTTTCCTGCGCCGTTTGCGGTGAGGCGATCAAGTGCCCATCCTGCAGCGTTTCAATGACCTATCACACCCGCCGCGGCAATTATGAAGCGGGCGAGCTTGTCTGCCATTGGTGCGGCAGGCGAATGCCGCTTCCCACCGAATGCCCCGAATGCAAATCCGAGCATCTCATCCGAATGGGCTACGGCACGCAGAGGGTCGAGCAGGAGCTTTCCCTCCTTCTTCCCGATGCCAAAATTCTCCGTATGGACACCGATACGACGCAAACGAAGAACTCATACCGCGAGCTTTTAGGCAAATTCAAGCGTCACGAGGCGGATATCCTCCTCGGAACGCAGATGGTCACGAAGGGTCACGACTTCCCCGACGTCACGCTTGTCGGCGTGCTTCTTGCCGACGCCTCGCTTTACTACGACGATTACCGCGCCGAGGAACGCACCTTTGCGCTTCTGACGCAGGTCATCGGACGTGCGGGACGGCGCGACAAGGCGGGACGCGCGATCATACAGACCAACAACCCCGACCACGAGGTCATCGAGCTTGCAAGTATGCAGGATTACGAGACCTTTTACAAGCGGACGATAAGACTGCGCCGCGCGCTTGTCTTCCCCCCCTTCTGCGACATTGTTCTTTTGACGCTGACGGGCAAGGTTGAAAGCGACGTGCTGAAGGCATCGAACGTGCTGAACGAAAACCTCCGCGCGCTGACGTCGTCCGAAAAATACCGCGACTTGCCCTTCATACTCTTTGGACCCTTTGAGGCGCCCGTTTACCGCGTTGACTCGCGCTACCGAATGCGAATGGTAGTCAAATGCAAGCTCGGCGCGCAGACGAGAAGGCTTTTCGCGCAATTACTTACCGAATTCCCCGCCGAGGGCGCGACCGCCCCGACGCTTTCGATAGATTTCAATCCCACCAATTTATAAAGGAAACTCATCATGGCTAAAAGAAAGATTCTTACAGATAACGATCCCACCCTCCGCACAGTTTGCCGCCCCGTGCCCCGCATCACTCCCCGAATCGTCACCCTTCTTGACGATATGATCGAAACGATGCGCGACGCGAACGGCGTTGGTCTTGCCGCACCGCAGGTCGGAGTTCTTCTCCGCGCCGTTGTCATCGAAACCGAGCCCGGCACAGTTCACGAGCTGATCAACCCCGAGATCATCGAAACCTCGGGCGAGCAGGAGGGCAGCGAGGGTTGTCTTTCCCTTCCCGGCCGTTCTGGACACGTCAAGCGCCCGAATTACGTCAAGGTCAAGGCACTTAACCGTAACGGTGAAGAGTACGTACTTGAAGGCACCGAGCTCCTTGCCCGCGCCATCTGCCACGAGACCGACCACCTCGACGGTCATCTCTACATCGACTTTGCCGAATATATGTACGAGCCCGAAGAGGAGGAGCGCGTGTCGCCGCGCTTGCGCAAATACGCAAGAAGAAAAGACAAATAAATCACGTTCGCCAACGGCGAACATATCGTGCCGCAGGCATATAGTATCGAAGATATATCGTATTCGCGAAGCGAATATATCACGCGACCTCCGCAGAGGTCGCCAACCTGACGAACTATGTTCAGAACACCGAACAACGAGATTTCTACTATCTCTGCCCCTCCCGCTTGCGGGAGGGGTTGGGGTGGGCAGTCAGCGCCGCGCGAAATTTTTCGCACACAACAAATGCCAAGGCGAAATATTATAAAATAAAAATTTGGCACGGATTTTTACCTATTACTTGCGCCCTTCAGGCGCAGGGTGACAGAGCGCAATACTTCCCTACAGTCGGGAAGTATTGACTCTGTCCAAAATCCCGAAGCAAGCTTCGTGATTTTAAAGCACGGTGGCAAAAGCTGAAGCTTTTGCATTAGTTCGAGACTCCGTCTCGAGCTCTGCCACCTTTTGAAAAAGGTGGACCAAAACTTTCCGCTTGCTTCGTGCAGGCAAGAAATGTGAGGTACAAAATGAAAATATTATTTATGGGAACTCCGGACTTCGCTGCGGTTGCGCTCTCCGCAATCTGCGACGCGGGCGAGGACGTTATCGGAGTCATCACTCTCCCCGACAGACCCGTTGGACGCGGCTACAAGCTGACGCCCAGCGCTGTCAAGGTCTGCGCGCTTGAAAGAAATATCCCCGTTTATCAGCCGACGACCCTCAAGGGCGAGGAATTTGCCGCTTTTCTTGAAGAGATCGACCCCGAGCTGATAATCGTTGCGGCTTACGGAAAAATTCTTCCGCGAAACGTGCTCGATTATCCCAAGCACGGTTGCATCAACATTCACGGCTCGCTTCTGCCCGAATATCGCGGCGCGGCGCCGATGCAGCGCGCGATCATCGACGGCAAGGCGTTCACGGGCATCACCACAATGATGATGGCGGACGGGATCGACACGGGCGACATTCTCTTGACCGAGCGCGTCGACATTCTCCCCGAGGATAATTTTGAGACCATTCACGACAAAATGGCAGCGGTTGGCGGTTCTCTTATGCTCAAGACCATCGACGCCATCCGCGCGGGCACTCTTGTCCGCATCCCGCAGGATTCGACGGGAATCGAGCCGACTTACGCCGCAAAAATTGAGAAAAGCGAATGCCTCATAAATTTCGCACAGGATGCAGATACTATCCATAACAAGATACGCGGTCTTTCGCCCTTCCCCCTCTCATACGCCCGAATGCCCGACGGCAAGATGCTCAAATTCGTAGCATCCCGCGTCGCCGACAGCGGCAAGCCCGAAGAGATCGGCAAGGTCGTTTCTGCCGACAAATCCATCATCATCGCCTGCGGCGAAGACGGCTGCGGCAGAATCGAGATCACCAAAGTTTTGCCCGAAGGAAAGGGCAGAATGGACGCCGCGGACTTCCTCCGTGGAAGAAAGATTTCTGTCGGAGATCTTTTGAATTAAAAATGTGAATTTTCGCAAAGCGAAAATTTTCCTTCACTTTTCACTGTCCACTTTCCTCTTTTCACTACTCAAGGAGTTAAAATGCCTTTCTTCTACTATTTCGACCCCACCTACATTCTCGTCCTCATTGGACTTGTAATCTCCGTCTGGGCGCAGATTTCGGTGCAGTCGACGTTTAACAAATATTCAAGAGTCAGAATTTCGCGCGGTATTACGGGCGCGGATGCGGCGCGGCAGGTGCTTTCTTACGGCAAAGTTAATGACGTGTCCATCAAGGGCATCAAGGGAAGCATGACCGACCATTACGATCCGCGCGACAATTCGATCAGCCTTTCCGAGACCGTTTGCGGTGCTACGACTGCCGCGGCTATCGGAGTTGCGGCGCACGAGGCGGGTCACGCGCTTCAGCACGCGGAGGGTTACGGTCCCATCAAACTTCGTATGTCCATCATACCCGTTTGCAATTTTGCATCATCGCTTGCGATGCCGCTGTTTCTGCTCGGACTGCTCTTTTCCTCCTGGAATCCCGAAACATCATTCGGTTTTCTGATGATGCAGGCGGGGATCATCGCGTTTTCGGTTGCGGTGTTCTTCCAGGTCGTTACCCTGCCCGTTGAATTCAACGCCTCGCGCCGTGCAATGGCGGCTCTTGAGGCTTCGGGCAACTACACCGACGAGGAGCTTGCCGGTGCGCGCAAAGTTCTCCGTGCCGCCGCAATGACCTACGTTGCCGCGCTTGCGGTTTCGCTCCTTCAGATCCTCCGCCTCGTGATTCTCTCTAACAACAGAAGAAGATAATGGCAGAGAACAAAAACGTCCGCCGCGCCGCGCTTGACATTCTGATGCGAATGGAAAAGGATGAGGGCGAGGGCTACTCAAACCGTCTGATCGACTCGGCTATCTCGAAGCACTCCTTTGAGGGCGCCGACCGCGCGCTTCTTTCGCAGATCGTTTCAGGTGTGACCGAGCGGCGCATAACGCTTGATTTTATAATTCAAAAATTCTCTAAAGCTCCTCTTTCAAAGCTTGACCGCGACGCGCTTTGCCTTTTGAGGATGGGAGTTTATCAGCTTCGCTACCTCGACCGCATCCCCTCGCACGCCGCCGTCAACGAGACTGTGAACCTTGCGAGATCGCGCTCGCGCGGCTTTATCAACGCGATCCTGCGCTCATATCTGCGCGCGGATGCGATCAAATTCCCCGAAGAGCCCGACGCGGAGCGGCTTTCGGTCACCTATTCGGCTCCACGCGAGCTTTGCGAGAAGTTCATTTCGCTTTTCGGCGTGGTGAAAGCTGAAAGTATCCTTGCATCCTATCTTGAAACTCCCGCGCTCACTTTGCGCGTAAACACTCTCCGCACCACCCGCGACGAGCTGATCGAACGGCTTGAGTCCGAGGAATTCAAGTGCACGCCCACCGCGACCTCGCCTTACGGCATCCGAGTTGTCGGCTCGGGGCTTCCCGCTGAAATCTCCGAAGGTCTTTGCTACGTTCAGGACGAGTCCTCGCAGATCTCCTCACTCGTGCTCGACCCGCACGAGGGCGACAGACTTCTTGACGCTTGCGCTTGTCCCGGCGGAAAATCCTTCTCGGCGGCTATGCTGATGAAGAACACAGGCAGCATCACCTCGCGCGACTTGCACGCCTCAAAACTCCCGCTCATTTCATCGGGCGCGGAGCGACTGGGTATTTCGATAATCAAGACCGAGGAGCGCGATTCATCTCTGCCTTGCGGTGAAAAATTCTCGAAGATCATCTGCGACGTGCCCTGCTCGGGGCTTGGAGTCGCGGCGAAGAAAACCGAGATCAAATATCGCCCGCTTGCAAAAAACGCGGAATTGCCCCCGCTTCAGTACTCCATCCTCTGCGCGGTTTCAGAGTCGCTCGAAGTCGGCGGCACGCTCGTTTACTCGACCTGCACGATCCTGCCCGAGGAAAACGAAAATATTGTTGAAAAATTCCTATCCGAACATAAAGATTTTGAAGCCGTCCCCTTCAAGGTGGGCGAACACGACGCCCCCGATGGTATGCTGACGCTTTATCCCTGCGCCGAGCACGACGGGTTCTTCATATCAAAACTCACAAGAAAGTCATAACTAAAGTCATAACTATGGAAACAAAACAGACAGATCTGCTCTCGCTCTACCCCGAGGAGCTGACGGAGCTGATGATCTCGCTCGGCGAGCCCAAATACCGCGCGGGACAGATCTTCCCCGCTCTTCACAAGGGGCTCGCGCCGAGCCGAATGACGAATATTTCAAAGGCGACAGCCGAAAAGCTCGAGGCGGCACTGCCCTCGCGTATGCCCGAGATCGAGCAAAAGCTCGTCTCGCAGGTTGACGGAACGGTGAAATACCTCTTCCGCCTGCACGACGGCGAGTGCATTGAATCTGTCGTTATGCGCTACAACCACGGCAACACCATCTGCGTTTCCTCGCAGGTCGGATGCCGAATGGGCTGCGCCTTCTGTGCCTCCACGATCGGCGGCAAGGTGCGCGACCTGAGTGCGGGCGAGATCCTCGGTCAGGTGATCGTGGCATCCGCCGATATGGGCGAGCGCATTTCAAACATTGTACTTATGGGAATCGGCGAGCCGATGGACAATTACGATAACGTCCTCCGCTTTTTGCACCTTGTAAACGACGAGCGAGGCATCTGCATCGGCTACCGGCACATCTCCCTCTCGACCTGCGGTCACGTTGACGGTATCCGCAAGTTGATGAAGGAGAATCTGCCCATCACCCTTTCGATCTCTCTCCACGCCGCAGATGACGAGGTGAGGGACAAGATCATGCCGATCAATCACCGATGGAACGTCGCAGAGCTTCTTGCCGCCTGCCTTGACTGGTGGCGCGCGACGGGACGGCGCATATCCTTCGAATACACCCTTATCGACGGGCAGAATTCTTCCCCCGCCGATGCCGCTCACCTTGCGGGCGTGCTCAATTCCGCCCTTCGCGGAAAGCCCTCACGCGGTGAAAAATTTCCTATCCACGTAAATCTCATCCCCGTCAATCCCGTCAAGGAAACGGGACTTATGCCTCCCTCGCCTGCGGGGATCGAGGCATTCCGCGCGGCTCTTGAGAAAAAGGGCATACGCGCAACGGTGCGCCGAAAGCTCGGCCCCGACATCAACGCATCCTGCGGACAGCTCAGACGACAGCATAAAGAAGAAGAAAAGAACTAAAAACATCATTTAACACACAGAAAGGTGTTCTCATGAAATTTTACGGAAAGACCGACGTTGGCACTCGTCGCACAGAAAATCAGGATTGCTTCGGTATCTACGAGATCCTCCCCGGGGTCACTCTGCTTGCAGTTTGTGACGGTATGGGCGGAGTGGCAGGAGGCGCGATAGCTTCCAGACTTGCCCTTGATACCTTTGCGCAAGCTATGCGCGAGCATATTCTGCCCGATAATCCCGAGGACGAACCCGATCTCGGCAGTGTCGGTCTGCGTTTTTCGCTTTCGGCTTCGGCATCCGAAGCCAACCGCGCCGTTTACAAAGAGGCAAAGGACTCGGACGGCAAACTCGAGGATATGGGCACGACGCTTGTTGCCCTTTTGGTGGTTGAGAACACCCTTGCATATTCGCTCAACATCGGTGACAGCCGTATGTATGAGATCTCGGGCGGCAAGATTGAGCAGCTGACGAAGGACCACTCATACGTTCAGCATCTTGTTGACATCGGCGAGCTTACATACGAGGAAGCGCAGAATTCCCCTATGAGGAATATCATCACCCGCGCTGTCGGCATTGACGGCGACGTTGCGGCTGATATTCATTCGCTGAATCCCGCCCCCGGCACTCCGGACTCACCCCGATACCTCCTGCTTTGCACCGACGGACTCTGCGGTGTCATCAGCGACGACGAGATCGCCGAGATCGTTTGCGCGGATGGCGAATTGCGCGAAAAGACCGAAAAACTCGTTGCCGCCGCAAATGCAGCGGGAGGACCCGATAACATCACGGTCGTTATCGCCGAACTTTAATATTACGGAATTATATTATGGAAAAGAACCTATCATATAAAGATCTCGTCGGCACCACGCTTGACTCGAGATACAAAATAGAAAAATGCCTGGGAACGGGCGGAATGAGCGTTGTCTTCAAGGCGACCGACCTCCGCGACGGTTCCGCAGTTGCTATAAAAATGCTTCGCGACGACGTTGCGGACGACAAGGAATCGCTGAATATCTTTATGAACGAATCCAAGGTCGTTTCCATGCTTTCGCACCCCAACATCGTTTCGATCCGCGCGGTATCCTTCAAGACCGAGAAAAAATACCTCGTTATGGAGTATATCGACGGCATATCGCTCCGCACCTATATGGACAAGCGCGGTGCGCTCGATTTTGACGAATTCATCTCCTTTTCGGAACAGATCCTTGCCGCGCTTGAGCACGCGCACAGCCGCGGCGTCGTTCACCGCGACATCAAGCCGCAGAACATTCTTGTTCTCAAGGACGGCTTTATCAAGGTGACCGACTTCGGCATCGCAAAGGTGCCTGAGAAGAGCAAGGGCAAAACGATCTCCGACAACGCCATCGGAACGGTTTACTACATCAGCCCCGAGCAGGCGGCGGGCAAATCGACCGATTCGCGCTCCGACCTTTACTCCTGCGGCGTTCTGATGTATGAAATGGCGACGGGCAGACTCCCATTCGACGACGAGCGCCCCATCTCCATCCTTATGATGCAGATACACGATAAGCCCCTGCCGCCGAGAAAGATCAGCAAGCAGATTCCCCGCGGACTTGAGCGTCTGATCCTCACCATGATGGAAAAGGATCCGCGCCGCCGTTACCAGACGGCGAAGGACGTCTTTATTCAGATCCGAAGGTTGGGCAACAATCCCCTTGCCGCAGTACCCTCCCCCAAGCAAATGGCGGCGGAAGCGCGTTCGAGAAGAAACCGCACGGAAAGACCTCCGAGCCGCTCCTTCTTCCCCATCGTGCTCGGAATTGCCTGCGCCGTTTGCTTTGTCGGACTCGTTTCGGTATTTTACGGGCTTGACGCGCTGAATTTCGGTGCGCCGGGAACCGCGAGCCTTAAAGTGCCCGACAGCGTCGGAGTGGAATACAGCGAGGAGATCATTACCGAACTCGGTTTTAACGAGGAAGATTATATCGTCACCGTTGAATATCTGACCTCAAACACGGTCGAAAAGGGCATAGTCATCTCGCAAAAGCCCTCCGCGGGCGCGCGCAGAAAATCTCCCTGCAACGTTACGATCTCGGTCAGCATCGGCCCCGAGCTTGTCACCTTTGGCGACTATCTTATGATGAACTGGCGCGTGGCGCAGACAAAACTTCGCTCCGAGGGCTACGGCGTGAACATCATCCGTGAGGAAAACGCCGCGATCCCCGAGGGATACGTCTACGCGACCGAGCCTATGCCGGGCGCAAAGGTCGAGCCGGGCAGTATGATCAACGTTTACGTCAGCGCGGGCACCGAGCAGGTGCTTGTCACGCTCCCGCAGTTTGTGGGGATGACCGAGCGCGAGGCAAAGACTTTTCTTGACGAAAACTATCTTCTTGTCGGCGATGTGACCTATACCCGTTCGCCGATGAAGGCGGGCACGATCATCTATTCGTCGCACGAGGCGGGCATCGGTGCTTATGCCTATATCACCGCCATCGACTTTGTCGTCAGCGGCGGCGAGGATTTCGCGCTTAAGGTCTGCCCCGACGTTATCGGAAAGGACGCCGAGCTTTCGAAAAAGGAGCTTGAACGCTACGGCGTTGATGTCAATCTTATCACGGTAAGAGATGAGGCACCGGCAGGAACTGTCATTTTGCAGTCGCCGAGTGCCGCGGACGCCGTTGCATCGAATACACATTCGATGACCCTCACGGTCAGCGGCGGTCCTACATACACACGCACGGTCAATATGATGAGCCTTGTGGGACAGTCGCTCAGCGGTGCGCGCGCGATCCTTGACTATATGTTCGAGGGCGTTTGCGAATACAAGCTGAACGTGACCTACACCATGAGCCTCAAGCCAAAGGACACCATCCTCTCGCAGATACCGCGCGAAGGCAAGGTTGAGATCTCCACGGGCGTTCTTGAGATCACGCTCGTTCTCAGCGGCGGAACCACTTATACACCGCCCACAGTCAGCGTTGTCGTTCCGAACGTCACGGGAATGACACTTGCCGAGGCGGAAGCGCGTCTGCTGGCAGCGGGTATTCTGATCAGCAACATCAGCTACGCGCAAAGCTACGCACCGGCAGGCAACGTCATCTTCCAGTCGGCAACAGCGGGACAGGTACTCACAGGTCCCCAGGGCTGGCTCACCATCGACCTTGTGGTCAGCACGGGCTACAGCTCACCCACATTCCCATAAAATCCGATATATTATAAAAAGGAAAGCAATTTCATGCCGAACTTTCAAAAAATCAAAGAAGCCGTTTTGCGGACGGACAGAAAGAACTTAATAAGAATAACTGTCGCGGCATTTTTCGCAATGCTTCTTTTGACTATGCTTCCCGCGGCAATGCCCGACACGGGCGAGAGCGAACTGCCTCCCCCGTTCTCCTTTGACGACAAAATGCCCGAGCTTGACGGTACTGCCGTGCCAAAGCTCTTCCCGCACCTTGTCATCGTTTATCCCGAAGCCGAAGGCTGGGGAGAAGAGATAGCGGTACATATCAAAGCAGAGCTTCAAGGGCGTTTTCACGCGCATTTCGTCATTATTTCCGACAAGGAATACCTTGCTCTTGACAAGGCAACGCTCGAGCTTTACAACGCAGAGCCGACTCTGACCGTCAACCTTGGGATCACCGAACTGCTTGACGGCTCATACCTGCAAAATCTATCGCGCATTGGTGCGGAAGGTCTCGAGATCACGAGAAAAGGCACCCGAATTGATATCTCTGCGGCTTCCGCGGGCAGAGTACGCGAAGGCGCGCTCGCCTTTATCGAAGCATTCTCATATCTTGGCGGATATAATATTTCCGAGGAGCTTTTCCGCTTCGATCTCCGTCCCGAGACCGATACCGACTATGCGCCCGACATCATATCCGACAGCGAGCTCAAGATTCTGACCTTCTCGCACATCGACTCGAATTCCTACACTCTCCGCGCACTTGAGGGCATCATTGCCGAGGTAAAGCCCAATCTTGTCGTTTTCAACGGCGGAGTTGAGGGCGGCGCGAAGACACGTCAGGAGCTGACCGCCATCTGGCAGAGCGTTTCGGCTGTTCTGACAAAGACATCCACTCCCTGGTGTTTCACCCCGGGTGAGCTTTCGGGCGACATCCCGCGTGTTACTGTCTGCGAGGTCATTTCATCCTTCCCCGGATGCATCAAGAAGATCACGGACGGCGCGGCATATTCTCTGACCGTTGCCAACACATCGGGCACCGTTACGGCAAGCATTTACGTTGCTGACGTTTATGCCTCCGCGAATGACCTTTGCGATCTCATTGACAAAGAGACCGAGCTCTATGCGCGCGCATCGTCGCACAAGAGATCGATCTCCGCGATCCTGCCCGCCGTAACGAAGCAGCTCGCATCCTCGGCGGAGGGTATTCCGACCGAATACATATCCTCTGCTCTTTCCGACATTTGCGACTCGCTGATCCTTGCGGGCGCGGACAACTTCATCTGCGCCGCTGATCCCGCTTCGCCCGCGCTCATAGACTGTGCGGTGGGTCACATCGCCCTTTCGGGCTCGATCGGATTCGATCAGCTTGGCATCGGAGGAAGATTTGAATACAACCATTCCCTGCGCGGAGGCTGCTTGCTGACCATCGAACATCGCCGCGCGGGCTATACCGAGGCGACGCTTTCCTACGTTTACGCCGCTGAATTCGGACTTACAGAAAGGTGACGAATGGAATATAAAACTCAATGCCGCATTCTTCGCGGCGTCGGCGGACTTTATTACGTCAGCCTTGCGGACGCGGAAAGCCATTCCGTACTTTACCCCGATACACCCTCGCCCCTTGCGGGCAAGTCCCTTTTGACCCGCGCACGCGGTGCGCTTCGCACGCCCGACGGCGGAAAGATCAAGGTTGGCGACATTTGCGAATTTATTTATACCGACAATTCCTTCACCGAAGGCGGAATTCCGCAGGACGATTCCTCGGGTCTGCCCGAGGGCGCGGTTTCGGCAATTCTCCCCCGCCGCAACTCGCTCATTCGCCCTCCGCTTTCGAATCTTGATATCCTCGTCATCGTTTGCGCCGCGGCTGCTCCCGCCCCCGCGACCGAGACGATAGACAAACTCCTCTCGGTTGCCGAATATCACGGCATCGAGGCTATGGTCGTCATCGGCAAATGTGAGCTTGACAGCGAGGTTGCCAAAAAGCTCGAGAAAACGTACAAATCCGCGCTTTACCCCACCTTCCGCCTTTCCTGCTACAAGGGCGAGGGCATTGCGGAGTTTTCTTCCTATATAAAAGAGCGCCTGCGCGGCAAGGTTGCCGCTTTTGCGGGCGCATCGGGTGTTGGAAAATCGACCCTTATCAACGCCCTTTTCCCCGAAATGAAGCTTGCGGCGGGCGAGATCAGCCGAAAGATCGCGCGAGGAAAGCACACCACGCGCCAGGCGGAGCTCTTTCCGCTCGAGGGCGGCGGATTCCTTGCCGACACGCCCGGATTTTCAATGATCGACTTTGAAAACTTCGATTTTTTCCCCTTTGACGATCTCCCCGACACTATGCGCGAGTTCCGCGAGCATTACGGCGAGTGCAAATACCTTGACTGCTCGCACACCAAAGAGGAAGGCTGCGCCATCCTTGAGGCAATCGAGCGCGGCGAGATCGCGCCCTCGCGCCACGAAAGCTATCTTTCGATGTATAAAACGCTCAAGGCGAAGCCCCGTTGGGAGAAAAGACAATGAAAGCATTCATCTATGTCGGCGGTAAGATCGACACAAATTACATAACCGAACACCCGAAGGGCGAGGACATCACCGTCGCCGCCGATTCGGGCATTCGCAACGCGCTCGCGCTCGGCGATCGGGTTGACGTCGCCGTTGGCGATTTCGACTCCTTCCCCGAGTCCGAGATCCCCGAGGGCGCCGAGGTCATCCGCCTCAAGCCCGAAAAGGACATCACCGACGCGCAGGCGGCGATCGAGATCGCCATCGAGCGCGGCGCCGACTCCTTTATCATCATCGGCGGACTTTCGGGCAGACTTGACCACACGCTTGCAAATCTCTCGATCCTCGAGGACCTTGCCGCGCGCAATTACTACGCCATATCAACCGACGGTTACTCGCGCGTTCACTTTATTTCGGGAGGCTCCGCGCTGATCGGCAGGGGCGGCGGGTTCAAGTATTTCTCGCTCATTCCCGCATCCGACATAGTCAAAGGCGTTTCGATCGAGGGAGCGAAATATCCTCTCAAAAATGCCCGCCTCACCAGAAAGAACGGCGGTTTTGCGACCTCGAACGAGATCGACGGCAACTGCGCGCTCATCTCGGTCAAAAAAGGCGCACTTTATCTCATAGAATCGCGCGACGCGTGAACTTTTGCCCCACATCTGCATATAATGTCATTGAAGACGATATGCGGAGGTGGAATATGAGAGATTGCAGGAAGATGCGGCAGACGGTTGGAGTGCTTGCGCTGACTTTCGGCGCGGGGATACTCCTTGCCTTTTTGTTGCCGGGTAAGATCCTCGCCTTTATCGAGGCGGCTGTTCTCCTCTGCGCGGGATTTATGCTCATCAAATAGGAGGAAACATGAGGATCGTTCTGATGCGCCCGCCCGCCATTCTGGCACCCATTTTGCGAAAATTTTTCGGAATTAAGAAGACTAAAAAATAATAAGTAAAAAGTCAAAAGCGAATGCTAACAAAGCTTTCTGGGTGTCCCCTCATCACCCGCTGCGGCGGGAGCTTCTCCCAGGAGAAGCCTTGGAGTTACTGTGAGCTTCGTTTGGTATTTTCTAAACTTTTCGTATAGCTAATCAAAAAAGTGAATCAATCGTTAGGAAAGCAATTTGTTTATTGATATTGCTTTGGGCTCGCTTACTTAGAAAAAGGTTGAACGATATTTATTGTAGAAACATAATTATTGCGCAAACCAATCCCCGGCTTCTCCTGGGAGAAGCTCCCGCCGTCGGGTTCCCGGAAACGCGCTTGCGCGTTTTTGGGGTTCTGACGTAGCGGGTGATGAGGGGACACCAAGTGTGATATGTTCGCACTTGCTTATTAAAATAAATATTTACATTCGAATTATTATAATTCAGGAGATAAAAAATGCTCGGAACTGAATTTCTTCCCATTTCGCGCGCCGATATGGAGGCGCGCGGATGGGACAGACCCGATTTTGTATACGTTACGGGGGATGCCTATGTCGATCATCCCTCTTTTGGCGTTGCCATAATATCGCGTGTGCTTGAGGCAGCGGGTTACCGCGTCGCAATTCTGGCACAGCCGAACTGGAAGACTCTTGACGACATCAAGCGCTTCGGCAAGCCCCGCCTCGGCTTTCTCGTCACGGCGGGCAATGTTGACTCGATGGTTTCGCACTACTCGGTCACACGCCACCGCAGAGGATACGACTACTATTCGCCCGGCGGAAAGACCGGTTTGCGCCCCGACCGCGCGACCATCGTTTACTCGAATCTCATAAGACAAGCCTACGGCGACGTGCCGATCATCCTTGGCGGCCTTGAAGCCTCACTTCGTCGATTCGCCCACTACGATTATTGGGAAGACCGTATGCGCCGCTCGATCCTCATCGACAGCCGCGCTGATATTCTCACCTACGGAATGGGCGAAAACATCCTTCTTCGCATTGCGGAGCTGCTCGACAAAGGAGTTCCCGTCAAAAAGATCCGCGACGTGCGCGGCTCATGCTATCTTTGCCCCGCGGACAAGCCCGAGGTTCACTTCCCCGTTGCGGCAGAGCTTGATTGGGAAAGCCTGAAGGAGGGCGGTCGTGCCTACGCCGACGCTTTCGGCGCGCAGTACCGCGAGCAGGACGCAATCGGCGGCAGAGCCATCACCGAGCTTTACGGCGACAAGCTGTTGGTACAAAATCCCCCGATGCCGCCGCTTGAAAGGTGCGAGCTTGACCGCGTTTACTCGCTCCCATACACAAGAAAAGTACATCCCATCTATGACAAGGACGGCGGAGTGCCCGCTATCGCGGAGGTTGCTTTTTCGATCACGCACAACCGCGGCTGCTTCGGCGCCTGCAATTTCTGCGCTCTCGCATTCCACCAGGGACGAAGCGTTCGCAGCCGCTCGAAGGAAAGCGTTCTCGCCGAGGCGCGCGATATCGTCAAAATGCCCGATTTCAAGGGTTACATCCACGACGTCGGCGGTCCCACGGCTAACTTCCGCGCTCCCGCCTGCGACAAACAGCTCAAGAGCGGCGTTTGCCCGAACCGCAAATGCCTCGCACCCAAGCCCTGCCCCAACCTCAAGGTCGATCACAAGGAATATTACGATCTGATCGAGTCGGTCGAGGCTATACCGGGCATCAAAAAGGTATTCATCCGCTCGGGAATCCGCTTTGACTACCTTATGGCAGACCCCGACGACTCCTTCTTCCGCAAGCTCGTCCGCGACAATGTTTCGGGACAGCTCAAGGTTGCGCCCGAGCATTGCTCGGCAGGCGTTCTCGCCTATATGGGCAAGCCCGATTTCTCGGTCTACCGCCGATTCCGCGAGAAATTCTTCGACCTTTGCCGTGAGTGCGGCAAGGAGCAATATCTTGTTCCCTACCTTATGTCAAGCCACCCCGGCTCGACTCTGCACGACGCGATCGCCCTCGCGCAGTATCTCAAGCGCGAAAATCTCTCCCCCGAGCAGGTTCAGGACTTCTATCCCACCCCCGGCACAGCTTCGACGGTAATGTTCGCAACGGGAATCGACCCCTTCACGGGCAAAAAAGTCTACGTCGCGCGCGATCCGCGTGAAAAGCGACTCCAGCGCGCGCTTCTGCAGTATGGCAAGCCCGAAAACGCTCCCCTCGTCCGCGAGGCACTCATCGCCGCCCACCGAGAGGACCTCATCGGCACGGGCAAGGATTGCCTCGTCCGCCCCGAAAACACCTTCAAGCCGCAGGGCAAGAATCAAAGCAGAAATCAGAATCAGCGAAATCAAAAGAATTCCCGCCCGCAGAAAAACGCGAGAAACTCAAAGCCTGCAGGCACACAGAAAAACAATAAAAAGAACACCAAACGCAAATAAAAGATCACGGCTGTCCTTCGCCTCTGCATTCTTAGCGGAGAAAACACGAACACCACTAAGGAATTTTCTTTGGTGGTGTTTTTCTATTGACGTTAGCTTTCCAAAGCCTCTGCGGATAGTGGGTTCGGGCTTCTGCCCGATCGTGCGTGGACTGCCACGCGCTATGCTTGCCACGGATGCAAGAGTCTGAAAAGCGGAAAATTCGTTTTTCTATAATCGGTTGAACTCTTCAACCAAAATTCAAATATCAAGTTATTGTTTCTCAAAATGAAATGCTGTATAATATAAGCGTAGCTACAATACATCCCGAAAGGAGAATTTTTATATGGGTATCAATTTAGGTGAAAAACTGAAAAGTCTTCGCAAAGAGAAAAATATATCTCAAGAAAAATTAGCGCAATACCTGAACGTCTCATTTCAAGCAGTGAGCAAATGGGAGAATTCAAGCACATATCCCGACATTGAACTTTTGCCCGAGCTTGCACGATTTTTCGGAATTACCGTTGATGAGCTTCTTGGCGCGGAGCAAATTGATGAGAAAAAGCTTTATGAAGAATATGAGGCAAGAGCAGCTGAAATCTATCGCAACGGCGACATTTCCAAAGCTTTACCGATTTGGCAGGAGGCATATCACAAGCTCCCTAATAACATCGAAGTCAAGGAAATGCTTATGTCAATTTATTTTGACATTGATAAAGTAAAGTATCAAAAAGAAATCGTAGAACTTGGTACAGAAATTTATAATGGCAACGGCGGCTCATATTATAAAGGGCAAGCTATATGGCAGATCGCTCGCACCTACGCCGCTTGTGGCAATCATGAAATGGCGGAGAAATGGGCATTAAAAACACAGCAATTGAATCATTCAATGGAATTTCTGCTTATGCAAATAACCGATGATGGTGATGAAATGCTTTCGCAATTTCGATTCGCAAACTATTGGTATCTCAACAATCTGTTTTATATGAGTACCAAAATTGCAGGCTGTGAAAACATTCCGGGCGGTACTGCGTATGTTCAAGCGGTAAGCAAAGCTGTGACACAAATGTATGAACTCGTTTTCCCAAATGATGATATGGGATTTGAAGATCTTAAGCGGATGTGTGTAGAGCATAGAAGCATAGCCGAGGATGAGATTGCTTTGAGTAAAAATGAAGAAGTAATAAAGCATCATCTGATACGCGCTTTGCAATGTGCCGAAAAATCCGTCTCGGTAAAAGACCACGACATAAACTATCCGCTTGTTATGGGATGGCACGTATATGATGCTCCGTTTGATAATAAACAAATTGTTCGCCTCTTGAAAAAGGAGTTGGCTTGGGAATGTTTTAATGAATACCGAAATAAAGATTGGTTCATTGATATTGAGAACAAATTGAACGGATTACTTTAATCTCTCGCCCCGCCTTGCGCGGGGCATCTTCTTTGTTTTCCGCATATCAAAAGCCACCACGAAAACCGTGGTGGCTGATTTCATTTTACCGCTAATTTTGCAGACTCTCGGGACAGCCGTGTTTTTTATAGATAAACCCCATAAACGAGCAGGGCGTAACCGTTGCCGGAGGAGGTTATTTCGACTCTTTTTACCGTCTTTTTCTCGGAAAGCGGCAACTCGAGGCGGTTGATGACGAAATTTTCTACGTTTTTATCATAAGAAAGCTCCGCGAATCGCTCGGCGCGATCGGCTCTCGGGTCGATCATGGACGAGAGGTGGCTGCTGAAGGCGGTCGTGAGCTCGATTCCGTTTCGGATATCGAAGCTCTCGGCAGATCCGTCATCAAAGATCACCTTGACACGCGCGGCATCCTCGCCGTAAGCTCCGCCAAGCGGGTAGCCCTTGTTTGACAGACTTACCATACCGATCAGCGTGATCTTATCCGTTTCCGTTGATGCCTCAAAAACGATCGGATCTTCATCCGTGAGTGCATGCGGAGTCAGGCTGATTCCTTTGACCTCTTCCTTTTGAAGCACGAGGCCGAGGATAAGGCGCCTTGATCGGTTGTGGCTCGGTGTTTGTGTGATCGAATCGCGTATTTTTTTAAGAACGGCCCCATAATCCCCCGCCGAGAGGCAGACTGCGGGCTTGAGTCCTTTGAGCGATGAATGTGCGCGGAATTCATATAGATCAACGTAATCGCCATACATTCCGCCGCTGCCCTTGCCACACTCGGCATCGCGCCAAGCATCGCAGAAGGGTTTATAAAGCGGTGTGGGATTGCGATCCTTATCAACAAGAGCTTCCTTGAGCACACCGTCCGCGCAAGCAAGTCCCGGGCGGTGAAAATCCCTGATCTCTGCCCAATACCAGAAGCACGCGCCCGCAAGCGCACCCGCGTCGCTGTTTGCAAGGTAGAGATCGTAATAACGGTGAATAAATTCCGAGAAAAGCAAGGGCTGGCAGTAGATGTAGTAGCCCCCCCACTCGGTGAAAATGAGCGGCTTATCGTGCAGCACACTTGCCGAGCGAACGCCCTTTGCGGGGCTCGAGGCATATGGGTGCATCGTGTAAAAATCGAATCCGCAGAGATTGTAATATTTCAACGTATCCTCGTCGCTCATACAATTTGCGCCCGAAACGAGCCTTGTCGGATCGCATTCGCGGCAAGTGCGCGCCGAGTCGATCAAAAATTGCTCGGTGAACTTACATTCATTGAAGCAAAGCCAGAAAACAATGCTTGCGTGGTTGCGGTCGCGCAGGATCGTGCGGCGCAGAGCCTCAAGGCTTCCCTCGCAGACTTCAGGGTTTGTCGTGTCCGCCCACCAGAGTCCCGGCTCCTCGGAAACCATAAGCCCGAGTCTGTCGGCGATCTCGAGTGTCTTTTTTGCGTGCGGATAATGAACCAGGCGGACGTAATTACATCCCGTTTCCTTTATCATCCGCAGGTCTTTTTCGATCAGCTCATCGGGCACTGTATGTCCGAAGTTGCCATACATCTCGTGCTTGCAGACTCCGCGAAGGAAGTTCTCCTTGCCGTTGAGCACAAAGCGATGGCGCGAGCACTTGAATTCGCGGAAACCAACCGCGCAGGTGTATCTGTCAATAACTTCCCCGCTCTCGATCATTTCGACTTCAAGCCTATAAAGATTCGGATGCTCGGGCGACCAAAGCGCAACGTTTTTCAGCTCTCGCTCTATGTCTGAGCCAATACAGGAATCTACAACCTCACCGTCAAAGGAAAGAGTGGTGCGGTATTCGCCGTCAAAATCCTCATTCGGAGTGATCTGCACGCTGTACTCGGCATCGGTATATGAATTCTTCAACTTCGAGGTAAAAAAGACGTCCTCTATATAATGCTTTGCTTTATAAATCAGCGTAACGTTTCTCGTGATTCCGCCAAAATTCTCCCACCCTGCAGATGGTCCAAAGGCAGGGGAAAGATCCTCGAGCTCGACCGCGAGAATATTGCCTTTTTCTTTTACAATACCTGTAACATCAAAAGTATATTCCGAATAGGCAACCATCTTTTCACAGACGGTAACGCCGTTGAGTGTCGCTTTGCCCTCATAATTGAGCCCGTCGAAGCGCAAAAGCACTCGCTCGGCGCTCTGCTCAAGGTCAAATTCACGCTTGCACTCGGAATGCCC
Organism: Clostridia bacterium; assembly: GCA_017415485.1. Classification (GTDB taxonomy): domain Bacteria; phylum Bacillota; class Clostridia; order Oscillospirales; family CAG-272; genus CAG-390. Next base: position 4,615 of record JAFQGP010000009.1, on the reverse strand, counting down.
GACCGCAAGTGCGGAAAAGGGCACGTATCTGTCTTCCCACGCGCCGTGACCGACGCGATATTTCCAGATGCCGTTAAGACTTTGAGTTTTCATTTTTTCTCCTTTTTTACGTCGTGTCTTAAAATGCCGATAAGTATCGAAACAAAATTGAGTACCTCGCTGCAGATCGCGCCTATCGAGAAGGTCAGAATATTATAGCTGAGCCAAAGCGGCGAATTAATCAAGCCAAAGATGCGGACCTCGCGCGTGCCTTTATAGCGGAAGGAGAGCGTTGTCAGCGTCATACCGACGACGGGAAGCAACTCGACAAGGAAGTTTTTCACCGTCGGTTCCTTGCCGAAAACAGAAAAGACAAGAACGTATCCGCCAAGATATGCCGCAACAAATGCGGCACTCCAGGCGGGATGCTCCGCGCGGAGCTTTTCCTTGTTCATAAAAACAAGAGCACGCAGAATTCCGACGATGTTAAGTATCGCGCCCGACATTGCGCCGAGCATATAATAATTGATGCAGAACAGCACCGAACCGCAAAGCTGAAAGGCGAGAACGCCCTTTTGCTTCTTTTGCTGAAAGGAAAGGCAGTTCATCGCCATCGCTCCTATGCCGACGGCTTGCGCGATGATATCGTATATTTCCATTATTTTCTCTTTTTCAGTACAAACACCGCCGCGATTGCAATCAGTAGCGCGCCTTGTGCTCCAACTACAGAAGCGCAGCCCTCTTTTGTAGTCTCTGCGGTAGTTTCAGGCAGGGTGACGGGCTCTGTCACGGGCTCGGTTTCGGGAACTGCCGTCGTTTCGGGCGCGGCGGTGGTCTCGGGAACCTTCAATTCCTCAAAAACGGGCTCGCCTGTACCGGTGTAGACAAGGATATTGTCAATGTAGCCGTTGATAGTGCCGCCCGCTTTGAGAACGATCGCCTTGCCGCCCGTGCTTCTCCACGTGCCGCTTGTCACAGCATCGCCACCCGCGCGGGAAACGAGAACGAAATCACCGCCCTCGCCCGTGTTTCTGACATAAACGCGAGGTCCGATGTCGTATTTTTCGCAAACGATGCGAACCGTCAATTTTTTGTTTTTGAGCACCTGACTTCCGTCAAAATCCTTGCCGAGAACCTTCTTTGCGATCGAGCTTGTGCCGTCGGTGTCGTCCTGATCGGCGGCGAAATAGGGTCCCGCGGAATCAAAATTCCACCACTTGCCGTTCATTCGCGCCTGGCTGTTTGCCGAGCCGTTGATGCGGAGATGGAATGAGTGATATGTACCCTTGACGTCCTGCTTGTAATCGGTCAGGAGCGCGATATATCTCGCGGCGTCGCCCGCCGAAGACAGCGAAACGTCGAACTGCAGGGTGTAATCGCCCTGCCACGCGGAGGTCATTTTCGTATCGTTAAGTATCATATAATACGAATCCTTACCGCCGCTTTTGTTGTTTTCAACGTAAAGTCTGCCGTCAATGATCGAAAGCTTCGCCGTCGGGTCGGTCACCGCGGTCTTGTTCGTCTTTGAAAGCGCCGTCCAGCCGAGCTGCTTGAGAATAGCCTCAGTGTTTCCGTTGTTATCGTAATTGAATTCTTCATAATAAATTATATTATATCCGACACCCGGCTCGGCTTCATCACGCGGGGCGGCGACGGTGGATGTTATTAACATTGTCGCTGTGAGAACTAAAGTGAGAAATGCAAAAAGTCTTTTCATCAAATAGTTTCCTTTCATTTGATAATTAATTTTACCATAGAGAAAAGCTTTTGTCAACAAATTTTTCTTCAAAAAGCTCTTGACTTTTTCGGCGCGGCGTGTATAATTATATATGGAAGAAAAAACTCAAAGGAGTGAAAAATATGGCTAAAACACATTACAACATGAACATTGCCGGCTGCGACCGTGCGCTTCCTCTTTGCAAACTGAACGATGAGCTTCAGATCGGTGCGTTCGTCATCTTCGGCGACCCCGAGCTGACCACCGCTTGCGCAAAAAAGCTGCTCGAGCTCGCGCCCGAATATGACTACCTCATCTCCGCCGAGGCAAAGGGCATTCCGCTCGTTCACGAAATGGCGCGTCTTGCGGGAAATCAGAAATACTTCCTCGCGCGCAAGGCGGCAAAGCTTTATATGACCGGCGTTTTCGAGGTCACCGTCAACTCGATCACCACCGCAAAGGAGCAGAAGCTCTACCTTGACAAGGCGGACGCGGACCTTATGAAGGGCAAAAAGATACTTATCGTCGATGACGTTATCTCGACGGGCGAATCTCTCCTTGCCATCGAAAAGCTCGTAAACGCCGCAGGCGGCAACATCTGCGGACGTATGGCGATCCTCGCCGAGGGCGACGCGACCAAGCGTGAGGATCTCATCTACCTCGAAAAGCTTCCTCTCTTTGACAAAGAGGGCGATCCCATCGACTGATAAGCCATGAAGGATAATTTCAAAAGACTTTTATCCCTCTTCCTGCTCGCCTGCACTCTTTTGGGCGCGGTTTCCTGCACCGGCGGCGTGGCGGAAGAGACGACTTCGCCCACCACGAACGCAATAACGGAAACACCCGAGACCGAGGCACTCGGCTTCAAGCTGACGGCGGAATACAAGCTCGTCCGTCCGGATGAATCCGCCGCCGAAGAAGTCAAGGCGCTGCAGCTTCTTTCGCGCGGTATCGAAAGTGCCTGCGGGATCCGTCTCCCCATGGCGACCGATTTCACCCGCAAGGGCGCAGAGGTCGTGCCCGAGAAATACGAGATCCTAATCGGTGCTACCAACCGTGCGGATTCGATAAGCGCGAGCGAATCGCTTACATATTACGACTGGACATATAAGATCGTCAGCGAAAACGTCATCGTCATCTGCGGCGGCTCGCCCGAATCGACCGTGACCGCCGCTAAGAGTTTCCTCAAGGACATTTTCGGTTACGAGGAAGACGAAGACGGCAACGTCATCTCGAAAGGAACTGCACCCGATCTAAAATGCGGTGTCGAATTTCTTTACAACAACGGCTACCCCATCACCTCGCTGAAGCTTGGCGAGCGCGAGATCAGCGAATACTCGATCGTTGACGCCTCCAAGAACGGCAAGGGCATCGAAAAGCTCGTTCAGGGGATCAGCCGCGTTTGCGGTGTCAACCTCCCCGTCGTTCCGATCTCCGACTACAAGAGCGGTCCCGCGATCTTCTACGGCTGCGGCAAATCCGGTGGCGGCAACGGCGAGCACGAATACTTCACCAACAACCGCTACTTCATCACCGAATCCGACGGTAATATCTTCATCGACTTCAAAAGCGACTCGGCAGGCGAAGTCGCTGCCGAGAGATTTATCTTCGAATATATGCCCCTCGGCGTTTCGGGCGAATACAAGATCGAGCTTTCAAATGCCCGTGAAATTTCGGGACTCCGCGTATCCTCCGGCACAAACGGACTTGTGCCGACCGATTGGATCTCGAATGAAGTTGCGCCCGGGATCGTTTACACCGAGATCATTTACGAGGACAAGGACGGCGCACCCGTCCGCGCCTACGCGATCAGCGTGAAGAAGGGCTCGGCGACCATTCAGACCACAATGCCCTCCGACAGCGCGGACAAGATCGGAACCGTCGCAAAGATGAGCAATCAGCTTTCCGCCGCTGTTTCAAACGGAAAAAACGTCCTCGCGGGCGTTAACGCAGATTTCTTCGATATGGGCGGAACGAACGTGATGCGCGGACTTTGCATCAAGGACGGCAAGCTTATCAGCGGAACCGGCGGCAGACCCTGGTTCGGCATCACCCACGAAGGCGACGCCGTGATGGGCACCGAAGACGATTACGCGACTTACAAAGACAAGCTCACAACGGCTGTCGGTGCTTCGCACGTCATCCTCAAGAACGGCGCAACCGACAACCTCGCAACGAGCACAGAATTCTCGTATACCCGCCACCCGCGCACCGCAGCAGGCGTCACCGCGGACGGCACAGTCGTGCTCATCGTCGTTGACGGCAGACAGCCCTCCGTCTCAAACGGCGCATCGCTCGCCGACCTGGCATACATAATGGCAAGCCTTGGCTGCGTCGATGCCGTAAACCTCGACGGCGGCGGCTCGTCCACCTTCATTCTCAAGAACGAGCAAGGCAACCTCGTCACCGAAAACAGCCCCTCCGGCGGTACTCTCCGCGCGGTTGCGAACGGTTTGATGGTAGTTCTGCCCTAACATAATAAAGCGGAGCACGCGCTCCGCTCAGATCACTGACAAAGTCTATCTCAAGTGCGAGATAGGCTTTGTTTTTTTGCGAAAAATGAGAAAGGTGAAGAAAAATGAGAGATTGCCGGTGCACCACATGGCAATCTTTTTCATATTTTGCACGGCGGCAGTGAGCAGGCACTGCTCGGCAACCTTAGAAAGCCCCCGCATTCTGCAATAACGGAGACCGTGTAACTCTTTGGAATCGGCAAAGCTTCGCTCCACCGTTTCCTTTCTTCTCTTATAAATCTTCTTACCCTTTTCCGTATGGGTGAACTCATACGCCATATCCTTGTAATCTTCCCATACATGTCGGCGTAAGCTCTTTCTTTCCTGTTTCGCACTTAAACATTCCTCCCGTCTCGGACAGTTTGCACATCTGTCGCCCTTGCATTTGTATTCCTTGTAACCGTTT
>JAFQGP010000111.1 GCA_017415485.1 Clostridia bacterium | reverse complement strand
CTGCTCCTCTCTCCACTTTTGGAATTTCGCCATCTCTTCCTCGTTATCAAAAAACTCGGTGATGATCGGCTCATACATACGCACGATCTTCAAGATCTCATGCTCTGGGACTTGGGAACGACAGCGGTAACCGCCAATCTTGTTATCAAGAGTAAAACGAGCCTTACACAAAAACCATTTCCATCTGTTTATTTTTCTCAATAGATCAATCCCTTTCTGCATCGTCAAGGCGGCGACCTATATCTCGTCTGCGATCTTCAAGCATCCGCACAATTGCATCTTCCATCTGTTTGGTGCTATAATTCGGAGGAAAGAAACGGGCGATTCTCTCGTAGCTGAACTTGACCGTCTCTTTCTGATTGGCTTTCGGCTTTGCCATAATATCCTCAATGGTATCTGCCGTCAGCTTACCCTCGCTGTGAAGTCTTCTGAATCTCACCGTCTGCGCGTAGGATGGCGTGGCTTCGTCTCTCTCAAAGATCTCCACGACCTTGTCCTGCAATTCATGCGGCAGATAGGAAAGCTCCACAGCGGGGGTAAATGCAATTCGTCCGCTATCCACAATATCCATCAACGGCTTTATAAGATTAGTCAAGCGAATATAGCGGAAGACTTGGTCGCGGCTCTCGTTTGTCGCCTTGCCAATCTCGGTAGCGGCATCCCACTTTGTCGCAGGTTGCGACGAAGTTTGTCCGTATCGCTGACCTTGGCGATTCAGCACCTCCATCTTTGCCTTGTAAGCGTAGGCTTTCTCCGATGGTAGAAGATGCTCGCGATGCAGATTGGAATCGATCATACAAAGTGTTGCTTCATCGGGGTCAAGGTCACGAACGATAACGGGAATGGTCTCCACACCAAGCTTTTGACAAGCGGCATAGCGGCGGTGTCCCGACACTATCTCATATCCACCGCGCCTTGGGGTTACGATAAGCGGATTAAGAACTCCGTTCATTCGTATGCTTTCTACAAGCTCCTGCATTTCCTCATCGTCGCGGACTTGGAAGGGCTGTTCTGTCCTCGGGTGTACGTTGCGCAGCAGATAATACTGCGTGGTTTCGGTGATCTGTTCTTTTAATTTCTTATACATTTTATCTCTCCTGTTCTTTGTGTTTTTGTTTGGTTCTATCCGGCACAAGACGCGCCTCGCAAGCCTTTTCGGCGGCTATGGCTTTGGCAAGGCTCATCGAATCGGATAAAATATCGTCCGCAAGGTTCATCTCCCTGCGGACGTTCGTCATTTTCTTTGTGATCGCGCTTCGCTCTGCGCTGTTTTTCTGTTTCTCATCGGGATCATTAAGGCGACGTCTGCGATTGTCAACCGCCTTTCTCTCGCGCTCCAAGCTTTGCAGTTCAGCTTTACGCTTGTCACGGAATGCGGTGACGTCCTCTGTTGTGTGAAGGTCATACCAACTCATAAGGCGGATCTCTCGGCAATAGCGGTCGTTATTGATTGCCTCTTGTGCAAAATACGGTGATGCGATCTCATACTTCGGAGGCATCTTCTGTTCCTTGGTAAACGGATCATCATACGGAATCCCCATCAGTTCAAAGAAGATCATAAACAGTATCTCAATAGTAGAATACCGCTCAAGTGCCTTCATCTGCCTTTCAAGCTCACAAGCTACACGCCTTTGCGGTTTACGGATATGCGGCACGGGCTCCTTGTGGAGATTGTCTCGGATGCGTCGCTCGATGGCTTCAAGGGTATAGTTCGCCCCTAAGCTATCAATGCGTACGGGCTTGCTCCAACCCTCGGTGATGACCGAGAGGTGCTTATATTTGCTGTCTCGCACAACAACGTAGCCGAGATATTCCAAGGCTTGCAAAAAATACTTATAGCTGATATTGCTCCGTATGGCTCGGTCGATATCGTGGCGCAGAATAGATGCGTGTGTGACCTTTCCTTGCTTTTCCGCGATCCATATCTGCCTCGGCACTTTCTTTGGCATTGGATTTTCGATGATAGATAATTGATGCTGACGGCAAAGCTCGTCCGAAACTCGGCGCAACTGCCTATAACTGCCTTTCTGCCAACGGTATTTCTTGCCGTCCTTGAATGATACGCTGTTGATCACGAAATGGTTGTGTAAAGCCGACGATCCTTTGACGTGGGTTGCCACGATGACCTCAAAGCGATCTCCCCACATTTTCTGCGCGGTCAGCACACCGATCTTGTGACATTCCTCGGGTGTTAGCTCACCCGGCTTGAAGCTCTGATACCCGTGATATCCAACGATGCCGCCGCGCTTGCCGTATCGTTCCTTGGTTGCCGTCATACGTTCAAAGGCGAAATGCGGTGAGCAGTTCAACCCCGTAACGTAATACTGTTTTTCGGTCTTGTCGTTATCTGCTGCATAGGTCAGCACGTTCTTAAGATCGTAATCGGGATTAGCGGTCTTGTTCGGGTCTTTGACATAAGCCACCACGTCGCGGATCGTCCCTCTCACCGCCCATAGCGAGGTCGTTGCCATCAGCTCTCACCGTCCTTTGCCTTGTACTTGGAACGGATAAAGGCGTGAAGCTCATATCCAACATCCTCCGCATCCAATGCCTTTTCGAGCCTACCGATACAGTTGTAGCAAGTCCCCGCTGCCTGCGACAGCCGATTCTCGATCAAGGAACGGATATACGCAGACATATCTCCGCCGCACCGCTCCGCCTCACGCTGCAGCTTGGCTTTCAGATTCGCGTCCATTTTGACCGTGACGCGCTCGGTCATTTTTTCTGTTTTGCTCAGTTGGTTTGTCCTTTCTCTTGTCATGGGTATTAGGGATATGTCCCTAAAGAAAAAAGCCAATCTCTCGGATTGGCTCAGCAAGTGTTATAACACTTGCTATGCTCGTTAAAGTATCGGACGAAGTCCGCTACTTCTCTTAACTGGTGTCCATTGGATCACTTCCTTTTTGTTGATTTAGTTGGCTTCCAAATGCATATGTAATAAAAAAATCAACCTTGGGTAGAATTACAAATATCAAACTCAACATTCTTACTATTGCAAGTTGTATTTCGACGTGATATAATATACTTACAAGATAGCTATCTCAAAAAATCTTGGAGGATAGAATATGTTAGATCAAAAAGTATTTGGCGAAAAGCTTCGCAATCATAGAAAGAAGCTTGGTATGACGCAGGAAGATGTTGCAGAAAAGGTTGGTGTTTCTCCGCAGGCTATCTCAAAATGGGAGGCAGGAGATTGTTTGCCCGATTGCTTTAATTTGAAGGCAATAAGTGATGTTTATAAAATATCTGCTGATGTACTTCTTGAAACTGAATCAAGTGGTGATCTTGATGCCGTATCAAGCAAAATTGAGCAGCTTGCGACAGAATTTGTTTGGTCAATGGCAAACTATGACCGCTATAAAAATAATCTTCGCCAAGAGCTTGGCGAGGATCTTTGGGAAATGTGGAAAGGAATCTATTTTGCTGAAGTCGGCAATCGTGATAGGCAAGAGCAAAGTAAGAAGCAAGGAAATCTCAGAATTAACGGCTCATTCGGAACGAAAGTTTGGGATGATCAAGGCATTGCTTGTGTAATTAAATCATCACTTATAAATCAACTTTCTTCTTTTGATCAAAGCACTATAGAGGTAATGCAGGCACTTTGTAGTGAAGAAGGACAAAAACTGATCTTGGCTTTGCGCTGTGACACACCCACACCAAAGCAAATATTGATTGAAAAAGCCAATATTGAAATAACTCGTTTGAATGAACTGCTATTATTGTTTATTGAGAATCGCATTATTGAATTTAGTGAGGATAATCCACCGGAATACAAAGGATATATGATTAGCGGACATTGTGGTATTGTTGCGCATATGTTGCTGGCTGCGATGTATATACTCAACAAAAAGAAGTATGAGGTATCTCAGTTTATCCATGTATCAACAGACAAATAACTAATACGCCCCGCCTCACGCGGGGCATCCTTTTACCGCGTGGTCATTTTGTCCACACGGAGTGGTATGGGTCATTTTGACCCTTACCACTTTCTTTTGTTAAAGTGGTGCGGTTGATTTTCAACCAGACCACATCAAGGGGCGAATTTCGCCCGATGAAAATCCCTCCTCACTCTATATCCGACACGAAAACGCGAAATTTGTCCTGAGCCTAAAAAATATTTTTCAATCGTCAACTTTGTCGCAATCTGCGATAAGGTAAAAAGAAAAAAGCCATTCCGCACATTCGTCTTTTGAGGACAAATATGGTAGAATGGCTATGTAAAAATATTGAATTACGGAGG
>JAFQGP010000110.1 GCA_017415485.1 Clostridia bacterium | reverse complement strand
CTGCTTCGTCAAGGTAGTATTGTAAACTTTTCGCGGGGCGAAAACTTTACAATCTCCACCTTGACGAGGACTTACCTTCGATTCCTACTGGCTTACCTATCCTCTGACACAAATCACTTACCGATGCGCTGATTTTTCATCTGTTCACTGTCCACTGTCCACTGTCCACTTATAAGAGAATCTTATTAAATTCCTTATTCTCTCTCTCAAGAATCTCCGCTTCTCTCGAATGACAGGTGAGAAGGATGACCTGCGATTCTTCCGCGATCTTGGTGAGAAGATCAAGCAGCGCGGCGGCGCGGGTGTCGTCGAGTTGGGAGATGACTTCGTCGAGGATCATGGGCGGGCGGTCGGCGGGGAAGAGCATTGAGGAAAGGGCGGTGCGGAGGGCGAAATATGCCGTGTCGCGTGTGCCCGCGCTGAGCGAGGTGATGGGTCTTGTTCCGCTTTCGGTGAGGATCGAGAGCGAGAAATCCTCGCCAATGCCGAAATCGCTGTATTTTCCGTCGGTTATATGCTTCATAAGTGCGCCCGCGGATGCGCGAAGTCTGGGAGTCACGTTGCGGCGAAGGCTTTCGCCTGCGTTCGAGATCGACTCGTGCGCGAGAACGATCGCGGCGTACTTCCTTTCAGCCTCGGCAAGCTCTGCCTCGGTTTCTTCAAGAAGCGCGGCGATGCGGATCGGATTTTCGCAAGTACCCTCGATGATTCCGAGATTCTTTTCCGAATCGAGCAGTCGCGTTCTTGCCGCGTCAAGGCGGGCGGCGTATTCGTCGCGCTCCTGCTTGAGGCTGGTGAGATTTGCAAGGTCGAGCATCGACTTTGCGGCGGGGGTGAGATGCGCTCGGAGTGCGGCTTCATCCTCGCCCTCGAGTTTTGCCTTCGATTCTCGGACAGATGCCGAATATTTTTCAATATCCGCCTCAAGTGCCGCACTCTTTTCAGCTACTTTGGCGTATTTTTCAGCCGAAAGAGCCAAAACCTCGGCGATATTCTGGTTTTCACCGTCGATGCCAAAGCGTCCGAGGACGGATCTTGCCTCGTAAACGATCTCAAGCACGGTGCCGCTCTTCTTTGCGTGAGCCTGTTCAAGCGTGCCGATGCGCTTTGCGAAATCGTCGATCTCGCCCTTTGCCTCAAGGCAAGCGGCACAATGCGCGACGATCTCCTTCTTCTTCGGCTTTTCCTCCTCGATTCCAAGCTCAAATATGTAATTCTGCGCCCGTCTGCGAGCCTTGCCCGAGGTGATCGCAATCGAAATTCCGATCAGGGCGATGATAAGACCGCCAACGGCTGCGCCCGAGGATATCGGCATGGTCAGCCACGGGAAAAGTTTGAGGAAATAGCAAGCCATCGAGCCGACGCAGAGCGCGGTGCCGAGGATCGCGAAGATGATGCCCCAGGCAAGGCGCGCGCCAACCGACGAGCGAAGCTTTTTGTATTTGTCGGCAACCGCCTCGGGTCCGCCCGTGCGCTCGATGTCTTCGGCGCGCGCGGCAAGATTGGTGTCGCCAAGCTGCTCGGAACGAAGTCCCGCAAGCTCGCCCGCGCTCTTTGCCGCATCCGATTCTGCGGACGCAAGTCGGCGGGAGAGCGAATCAAGCTCGGCAACGTAGGCGCGGTCGGGCAGTCTGCCCTCAAAGCCGTGCTCTGCGATGAGAGCATTTTTCTCCTCGGTCAGCGCGGCAACCTTCGCCTCGCCCGCGTGGAGCATATCAAAACGCTTCAGCGTTTGTATCGTTTCAAAAGCGCGGAGTCTGTCCTCAGCCGACGTCAGTTTTGTGCGGAGCTCGGCGCAAAGTTTACGCGCGCGCTCAACTGTAGAGCGGAGCGTCAGCAGATTTTTTGATGCCTCTTCCGCCTCGATAAGACGGCGGCGCAGAGTGTCGCGCTCGGCCGTCAATTCATCGATCTTTCCGCCTGTTCCTCTTTGAAGCCTGAACTGACGGCGCGCGGTGTTCAGTCGCGTCAGCGCGCGCTCGGTATAGATCGCCTCGTCTGCGGAAAAGAGGATGTTTTCGATCGAGGAACCGATCTCGCTTCCCGAAAGAGACGAGAGCGCCTGCTGTTTTACAGAAGAAGTCGAGTCCCAAACGCCCGAGGGCACTCCGAGAAAGACCTGCCCCGGCACCTCGCCCTTGAAGGCGACGCTACCCGTGGAGAGGTCGATGATCTGACATTTTTCGCTGTAACCATCGCGATTGTCGGCTCTGATGCCGCGGCGCTCGATGCGGTAAGCGCCCTTTTCGCATTCGATCTCGATGCTGCCCTCGGCGCGTCCGTCGAGCCAGGAAAGCGCGCGGTCGTATTCAAGCACACCCTCCTCGCTCCTGCGCGAGGGCAGTCCGTAAAGCACAAAGCGAATAAAGGCGAGGATCGTGCTCTTGCCCGATTCGTTCGCGCCCGAAATGACGTTGAGCCCGTCCGAAAGCTCGGCGCTGAAACCCGAAAGCGCGCCGAATGAGGTGATATTTATCTTCCTGATTATCATAATACCGCCTCCTTAAAGAAATGCGCGACCGTCGAGTGCCAAGAGCCCGATGCGGAGAGCCTCCGCCGCAAGCGCGCGCTCGGTCTCGTCCGCCGATGAAAGTCGGGGCAGCAGAGTGCGGTAAAGCTCGCCCTTGATCGTCATGTCGCCCGCAAGGTACTCCGAGCCGAAAACGGGCGAAGTACGGTCGCGGAGCTTGAGCGAACAAAGCGGCAGATTCGCAAGAAGCTCGATCTGCGCGGCGTTAGGCGCATATTCGGGCGGAATCGAGCCCTCAAGATAGACTTTCAGCGACACGCTGCGGTCACATCCCTCGATCTTTGCGAGCTCCGTGATGCGCGCGGCAACCTCGGAGTCGCTCGCCGCACCCGTGATTTCAAGGTGACGGGTGATGTATTTGTGAGTTGACGTGATAATTTTCGTGATTTCGGGAGCCTTTCCGTCCTCAATCGTGACCGAAAGCACCCCGCCGTCGCCCTCTTCGTCGAAGGAGCGACCCTCGGGGAAACCGCAGTAGGCAACCGTCGTGCGACCCGCAAGCGCGATCTCGGGGACATTGTGGATGTGCCCGAGCGCGGCGTAATCACAACCCGAAGCCGCAAAAAGCGACAGAGGAGTCGGCGCGTATCTCGAGATCGGCGAGATCGTGTCGGCGTGCGCGCAGATGAGATTGACGGTACCCTTGTCGGGCAAAAGACCGTAGGAAAGCGGCGAGCGCTCGAGCGAGGGCGAGGTGAACGCCCATCCGTGCACGGCAACAGGGACCTCACCGATATTGAATCGGAAGGTCGAAAGCTCGTCGGTGTCGAAAATATAGACGTTCTCGGGCCACGCAGTCGCCGTCCAGATACTACCGGTGGAATAGGGATCGTGATTTCCCGGCGCAATGACAACGGGCTTGCCGTAAGCCGCAAGACTGTCGCGCACGAGGGTGAGCGTTTCGGGGCTGACGTAACCGCAGTCGAAAAGATCGCCCGCGATCAGCATCAAGTCGTGCCCGCCCGCAAGCTCGACGACGTCGATGAAAATTTTCCTGAGTTCATCACGAAGCCGCTCTCCCGTCGGAAGATCGACCCCGGTGAAGGGCGAATCGAGATGAAAATCGCCCGTGTGGAGGATTTTAAGCATATGTTTGTCCTTTGTTTGGAGTTGTAGTTTTGTTTGTGCGTTTGTCCTTCGCGAGTGCTAAGTGGACAGTGGTTAGTGGACAGTGAATAGGAAATTTTCTCTGTCGCGAAAATATTTTATTAAAATAAAACAGCGAGAAAGTTTTCGTCCACCTTTTTCAAAAGGTGGCAGAGCTCGAGACAGCGTCTCGATTCAATGCGAAGGCTTCAGCCTTCGCTACTGCGCTTCAAAATCGTGAAGCTTTGCTTCTCGATTTTGGACAGAGTCAATACTTCCCGAATGTAGGGAAGTATTGACTCTGTCACCCTGCGCGCAGAGCGCGCAAGATCATTCGTCATTGTATATTATTGTTATCCCAAGGCTTTCAAAAAGCTCAATAATCATAGGGTCTTTACATATATAGAAAAGATCGTTGCCTTCGATGTCCTGAACGGCGAAAGTTTTTTGCTTTACTTCACCTGTTTTTGAGCCTTCGCTGATAGTAGTAACTGCGCCTTTTCGGGGATTTTCATTGATTTTAGGAGAGATTTTTCCGATGTAAGCGATTGGAATACGGACTTTTTTGCGTCCAATGAGCTTGAGGATTATTTCGTTATTTTTATCGTCAAAGTAAAAACAGTTTATAAGACCGCTGATAAATCTTTTGCGTTGATAAAAGATGCCGCCGGCCCAAAGTATCAGAATCACAATGCCGGCTATCCAAAAAATAATCAGAATAAGGACTGTGAGAAAAATGCACAAGGCATTTAGGGTCACTACTCCCAATACTTCCAAAAAGAATCGCCAACCGTTGTGCCAATTAATATTGTAGCGTTTCATTCGTGCTCCTTTTCGTAATATGTCACGAGCATGTTATACTATTATGATACTAAACGTAATTACGAGCCGTAGGGGACGGCGCCCTCGACGTCCCAGCCCAATTAAATTATTGCTGTACAACTATATCAAGGAAATAATATTGTAGCTTCTGAATTTTTCCAGCTAAATAATTATGTGCTGTAATGGGACGTCGAGGGCGCCGTCCCCTACG
>JAFQGP010000109.1 GCA_017415485.1 Clostridia bacterium | reverse complement strand
GCTGCCAAAATCGAAGATTTTGGCAAGCGGCGATAATGGCGCGCATCCCCGCAGAGCGGGGCAATTGTAAAACGCAGTTTTACAATTGCCTTAGTTATCATCTCCGAGTTTAAGCACGGCCATAAACGCCTCGGGCGAAACCTGAACCGAGCCGAGCTTACGCATCTTCTTTTTACCTTCCTTCTGCTTCTCGAGCAGCTTCTTCTTACGGGTAATGTCACCGCCGTAGCACTTTGCAAGAACGTCCTTGCGGAGTGCCTTGACAGTCTCACGCGCGATGATACGCGAGCCGATAGCCGCCTGGATCGGGATCTCGAAGAGCTGACGCGGGATGTTGTCCTTGAGTCTTTCCGCAATCTTGCGCGCTCTCGCGTAAGCCTTTTCCTCGTGAACGATGAAGGAAAGGGCATCGACCTGCTCGGCGTTGAGAAGGATATCAAGCCTGCAGAGCTTGGACGCGCGGTATTCATACATTTCGTAGTCGAGTGATGCATATCCTCTCGAGCGCGACTTGAGCGCGTCGAAGAAGTTATAAATGATCTCATTCAGCGGGAGCTCATAGTGAAGCTCAACGCGGATGTTGTCGAGGTACTTCATATCCTTGAAGATACCGCGACGGTCCTGGCAAAGATCCATCAGCGCACCGACGTATTCCTGAGGAGTGATGATGTTTGCCTTGACGATCGGCTCATAAGCCACCTCGATCTCGTCGGGCTGGGGATAATCGGTGGGGTTATCGATACGGCGAAGCTCGCCGTCCTTGGTCTTGACCTCGTAAATAACGCTGGGCGCGGTGGTGATGAGGTCGAGGTTGAACTCGCGTTCGAGTCGCTCTTCGATGATCTCCATATGCAGGAGTCCGAGGAATCCGCAACGGAATCCGAAACCGAGAGCCGTCGATGTCTCGGGCTCAAAGGTGAGTGCCGCGTCGTTGAGCTGTAGCTTGAGAAGTGCCTCGCGAAGATCCTCGTAGCGCGCGCCGTCCTCGGGGTAGATACCCGCGAAGACCATGGGCTGAACTGCCTTAAAGCCGGGAAGAGCCTCGGTTGCGGGAGAATCTGCAAGAGTGACCGTGTCGCCGACACGTGTATCGGAAATATTCTTGATCGATGCCGTGAGGTATCCGACCTCGCCGACGGAAAGCTCATCGCGGGGCTTAAGTCCGAAAGCCTCCATCGATCCGACAGCGGTGACCTCGAAGACCGCGCCCGTGCTCATAAGCTTGATGCGGTCTCCCGCGCGGAGAGTGCCGTCGATGATACGGATATAGACCACGACACCAAGATAGGAATCGTAATATGAGTCAAAGATGAGCGCACGGAGAGGTGCATCGGGGTCTCCCTCGGGGTTCGGAATATCACGGACGACCGCCTCAAGCACGTCGTGGATATTGAGTCCCACCTTTGCCGAAACCGCGGGGCAATCCTCGGCGGGGATGCCGATGATGTCCTCAATTTCGTTTCTGCAACGCTCAATATCGGCGCTGGGGAGGTCGATCTTGTTGATAACGGGAACTATCTCAAGTCCCGCGTCGACCGCAAGGTAAGCGTTTGCAAGCGTCTGAGCCTCTATTCCCTGCGTTGCGTCAACAACGAGAAGCGCGCCCTCGCAAGCGTTGAGCGAGCGCGAAACCTCATAGTTAAAGTCAACGTGGCCGGGGGTGTCGATGAGGTTGAAAATGTAGTCCTCACCGTTATCTGCCTTATAGTCAAGTCTTACCGCGCGCGCCTTGATGGTAATTCCGCGCTCGCGCTCGAGGTCCATATTGTCAAGGACCTGCTCCTCCATATCGCGCTTTGCGACCGCACCCGTTTCCTCAAGCAGACGGTCCGCCAGAGTCGACTTTCCGTGGTCGATATGCGCTATTATCGAAAAGTTTCTGATCTTTTTGCTGTTTGCCATTTTATACTCTCATTATGAAAATTTAATTACATATAGTCAGTATATATTATACCTTAATTGAAGAAAGAAAACAAGAGGATTTTGAAAAATTTTATCAATAATTAAAGAAAAAAGTGGACAGTGGTTAGTAGACAGTGGACAGAAAGATGCGGGCAACTAATTTTGTTTATCGAATAATTCTTTCGTATAGAATTTTTAGCAAATAAATAACGGGATATTAATGAAGTTCCCTTCGTTATATCCCGCTTTCATTATATTATTTACTAAATCAATGCTCTTTTTATTCAATTAAATTATCATTCGCATCTTTCTGACCACTGTCCACTGTTCACTGTCCACTCTTATCTGACCACTGACCACTGTTCACTATTAATTCCACTTCACTCCACTCTCATCCACATTCGCGCCGCTTGAGGTCGAGGACGAAATTTTAGCATCCTTATCACCGATAAAGATGACAAGTCCGTTGAGCGAAGTGGGTATTTTGAGGGTCAGAATACCTTCAATATTGAGGTACTCGCCCGAGTTCAAACGGAGTGACGTGCTTTGCGCGATCGAATCGAAGTTGCGGCAATGCTTTGCCTCGCTCGACATTCCGCCCGAGGGCATGAGCGCGAGGACGTAGCCGCCCGTGTACTCATATCCCCTCTCGGTGTCGATTGCGGAGTTTCCGCCCGAGGTCGAAATGACCACCGTTTTACCGCCGCCGAAAACGATACCCTTGTAAGATTCTCGGCTGTTTGAGTCGATACCGTCGCCCGAGGCGTAAATATAAAGTGTGCCTCCCTTGATCTCGATTCCCGTGCCTGAGGTGGACTGCGAGTTGATACCGTCATCGCTCGATCTGACGGAAATGTCCCCGCCCGAGATCACGACCCGATTGCCCTCGATGCCCTCATAGCTGTTGGTAATGTTGACGTCTCCGCTTGAGAGAGTGAGAACTCCGTCGGCGTGCATAGCGTCATCATTGGAGTAGATAGAAAGAATGCCGCCTTCCACAGTCACGTTGCCCGTGGGATTCTTGCCGTTTTCAAGCACCGTGTCGGCGTTTGCGTGGATGCCGTCGTCATAAGCCTTGATGAAGATATTGCCGCCCTTGATGACGATCTCATTCGCCGCCTTGATGCCCTTTGCGGAGTGATCTGATTTTTGCGAATTGCCTTCAAATCCGCCCATACCGCCTCCACCGGGACGTTCGCCACCCATTCCGGGGAATCCGCCCGCGCCTTGCTCCATCGAATAATTCGTCCATCTTACATCAAAAGACGAACCGTTTTCGGTGAGCTCGATCAAGTCATAGCTTTCGTTGACGGAAACGACCTGCGAAGCTACCGTATATTCACCGTTTTCGGGCTTCTGACCGGCGGTGTAAGCAAAGACCTGCATCTTTGTGTAGCCCGTGGGCTTATCAACTTCATAAACAAAGCCCATAGCGCCCTGCTGCCCCTGAGATCCGGGCTTACCGGGTCTGCTGCTTCCGCCAGGCTGCTTGCCGCCTTGCATACCGCCGCCAAAACCCTCGGGAGGAGTTCCTTGATCTACGGTGGGGGGAACGCCCTGATCTCCGACAGGAGGAGTTTCTTGCGGCATTCCGCCCATATCGGTGCCCGATTCAAGCTTTGCGGTCTTCCAGATGCTCTCGTCCGCATCGTTCGTGTATTTCACGGCAAAATTATACTGATTCGAGGCATAGCGGATGTAATAAACGCTTTCGCTGACCGCAGTCACCTCCTCGGAATAATCGGAGAATTTATCGGTATAAATATTCAGCTCCGCCGCGCCATCGACGATCACGTCGTGCGAAGCGTCAATGCCGTCCGATGCGGAATAGATCTCAATTTTACCCCCTGAAATGCTGATGTCGCCGCGCTGATTGCCCTTGTCGGAAACGTCGCTGTTCGAGGTTTTGATGCCATCGCCGCAGCGCGAAATAAGCACAATGTTGCCCGACTCGACACTGACGCTGTCGTTGCCTTTGAGCGCGTTGTCGATGCAGGTAACGGTGAGGTTCAGATTTTTGACCTCAAGGTCATCCTTGGTGTGAATGCCGTTGTTGTTCTGCGACTCAACGGTCAGGCTTCCCTTTCCGCCCACCTGCATATCGCATTCAACGTGAAGCGCACCCGAATGAACGCCCTCAATGCTCGAATCGACCGCCTCGCGAAGATCATAAATAAAGTTCGTCGTGTCCTTCTTCGCCGTCAGCGTGAATTTGTCGCCGCCCGTGACCACAATGGGCGATTCGCTGTTGCTCTGAATAAGCGCGCCCTCAAGCACGAGTTCGAACTTAAACTCGCCCGCGTCAACCACAATATGCCCGCCAAGGTCGCCCTTTATCGTATAGATCGAATCGGCTGTCAGCCCCGAAAAGCTCAGAACTCCGTTTTCGAGCGTATACGCATTCGGCGTACCCTCGGTGCAGATGACCTGAAGGTTCGTTTCGATATTTTCCTTGACGTGTTCAAAGCCGATGTCGGTGACCTCTGCGGTCTCGCCGATAACCGTATCTTCCGTCGGCGGAACTGTAGCCGGTCCGCACGAGGAAAGCACCAAAAGCGATGCCAATAAAACTATAAAAAATCTTTTCATCAGAGCTCATTCTCCTCGGGTGCGGTGCACAGCGAAATCTCGAGATTGCCGTTTCGCTCGCGAATCTTGTCGATCATCTCCTTTGAGCGCGAGCAGTCCTTGATATCAAGGATATAGGTCAGCTTATAAAGGCTTCCCATACTCGAAGTCTTGGTCTTGACCAAACGCGAACTTCTTGCGTATTCTTTGAAGATCGAATCAAACGCGCCGTCAAAATTCAGCGACTCCGGAACCGTCACGTGGAGCTCATATTCGCGCTCGCGCTTGATCGGGATGAGCGAAAAAACGAGCATAATGACCGAAATTACGGCGGTAAAGAGGATCGCAATACCAACATACCCCGCCGCGGAGGCAAGTCCCGCCGTCATGGCAAGGAAGATCGAAGCAATCTCGCGCGCCTTACCGGGGACGGAACGGAAACGTACAAGCGAAAACGCGCCCGCAACGGCAATTCCCGTGCCGACGTTGCCGTTGACCATCATAATGACCGTCTGCACTATCGCGGGAAGCAAAAGCACGGTGACGGCAAAGCTTTTGGTCACGTTATTTTTGAAAGACGTTGCCAAAAGCACGATAAGTCCGCAAAGGAGTGAAGTTGCGAGCGCAACAAGGTAGGATTTCAAAGTAAGTCCCGCGCCCGCGGTGATTATTGATGCAAAAAGGTCATTCATTGTTTGTTCCTCTTTTCGTTGATTATATCAATATAAGCTCTTCCGTATTTCGAGAAGGAAGCGGGATAGATCTTCAGCTCGTCGAGCGCGTGCGAAAGCCACAAAGGCATCGCGCCATCGGTTTTGATCTCCATAAGCGAAAAAGGATCGTCGAGCAAAGTCTTGCCGTATGAGCCGTGAGTCAGATCAAGGTCCGCATTCCGATACCTCACCCCGCTGTCAAAAGTGATGCGAAGCGCGGGCAGATCGCGGACGAAAAAGGCGTCGCGCTCATAGGAAACCACCGCCGCGGGCTTCGGATGCGAATAAAAGTTCATCGAATAGTCGATCTCGCGCATTATCTGCGAATCGGACAGTCTTGCGCCGCCGTTTATGTAGTCCATAGCCTCGGCAAGCGTCATCGCGATCCTGCGCTTGTAGACAACGCCCTTGTATTTCTTTTTGATCTCAAGAAAAGTCTTTGAATCCGCCGTCGGAGTGCCGTAGGTTCGAAGGCGGAGCTTTTCCTTGTAGGCGTGCCCCAACTCCTTTGCCTCGATCGAGGCGCGGATGATGCGGAAATCGGGCGTGTCAAGATAAAGGCTCGATATCGTGCTGTGACCGTATTTGTCGGGAACGAGCATCGGGGCTATCTTTTCAAGCAAAGCCTCGCGCTCACGCGCGGTCAGCAGATATTTTTTCTCCACCCGCTTGAATATGAAATTATCCTTAGCCACATCGCGCCTCCTTTCGGATTTTTCAAGGAAATTATACACCTCTTTTGAATTTTTCCAATGATTCAAAACAAAAAATTATGTGAAAATTTGGTGTTTTTTCATCACAAAAGCCCGATGCGGACATCGGGCTTCTGATCTTTATTCAATTATCTTATAATCACCCGGAGCAACGGTGATTCCGCGGTAGGTCTTTTCCTCTTCGGAGAAATTACCGACGATCTCGGTGCCGTTTTCGTAGATTGCGATCTCGATGCCATCCGCCGTGACGTAATCTGACATATAAACCTTTTGCAGATGCGAGAGCGCTTCATACTCGCGCTGTGCCTCGGCAATGCGGTCGCAGGCAAAAGCAAGATCTGCGTCCGTGTCGGTGAGAAAATCGATCTCGCCCATCCAGTTTTTCGCACCCGTGCGGAATTTTGAGTGGAAGTAGAAGGAAGGACGGCCGCCGCGAAGGATGAATGTCAGCTTATCCTCGGGGTTCTTGATCGGATAATTGACGGTGGGACTTGTGGGATTATAGAGCAGAATTCCGTGATAGGTCAGCTCAAAGAAAGGCAGGTGAGCATCGGCAAGCGGATATTCCTTGCGCCCAAATCCGTCGCCGAAGCTGACGTAAAGTCCGTAATCAAGATTTCCGAGAGCAAAATCAAAGCAACCTTCGGACGAAAAACCGCCGAACATACCCATTTGGGTGTTCATAATGGTGTTCACGTACTTGATGCCGTCCGCAGTCGTGCAAGGGTGCTTGGGAGAATGGCAGGTATCGGGCTCGACGATCGAAATGACGTCATTGAAATGCAGACCGTTCTCGCCGTATTTCACAAGCTCGGGAACTGTGCCGAGCGAGGTATACATCTGCCTTTCGGGGCATACGTGGTAGGCATAGCCTCCTCCGTAATCACCGATCTGCAGATACTCGCCCGACTCGTCCATTGCAATATCGTCCCACGAGAAGCAATCGGCAAGCTCATAAGCATCGATGAGGTTGGTATGCGTTGAGATCCGGTAGCCGAGGCTTTTGACGTGTGCGAAAGTCTTTTTCATTTCTTCCTCACCGCCGAGAGTCGGCTCAACGGGAAAAAGCTGAGGGAATGCGCCATCGTGGCCGCCGAGATTCCAGCCGACGAGCTGAAGTTCGCATTCTTTGACGCCTCTTTCGTGAAGAGCATCGGCAATATCGCGCACGCGGGAGAAATCGCAGGCAACGTGAACAGGAGGCTGAGTTTCGGGAGTCTGATGCTTGACGGGAGAGGGACTCTGCTTCCAAGCCATTCGGATCCTGATGAGAGGCGAACGGCTTGCATAGTCGACCACCGCTCTCTCACGGCACTTTTGAGCAAGCGGGATGATCTCACCGCGCTCAAGTCGGAGTTCACGCTCGGTTCTTGCAATGTCACCCAAGGTCACATTTTCAGGCAAAGGAATGATCTCAATTCTTATGTCATCATAAGGCAGATCTTTCTTTCCACCGAATTCGGTTGAAAGATGCGCACTGTACGAGCCGTTTTTCAACTCCGCATTTATGGAAAACTTGTAGTTTCTCTCAAAGCGAACGAGTGCACGGTAATCCTTTTTCACGATCGCGTATACAGCCATTACAGGCTTTGAATAAGTAAGAAGAGCATCCTCGCGCTCTTTGAAATCCACCCTGATCTCACCACGCATCGAGATGTTTCTCGGGAGAAGATAAAATCCCTCATCGCCCGCCGTCACCTCGGAGATTTCGGGAAGCAAACGCAGTTCCTTTGCGCCCTTGAACTCTGCAAGAGGCAGAGTCAGTTTTATAATACCGTCCTTTTCCTCGGACAAAAATTCTATTTTTCTGTTATTTTCATCGTAGGCAAAATATTTATTCATTGTGCATATACCTCCGCGTTTTTTGTCATTATACCATAATTTTTATGCAAGGTCAAGATAAACACGACACTTTATTACAATTATAATGAATCCAGCACGAACACAAATCTCAATGAACCAAACAATGTCATTACGAGTCCGTAGGGGACGGCGACAAATATAATTCTATTTATAATTAAAAAACAGCACCCGCCAAAGCAAGTGCTGTATCAGATTACCAATATCGCGGATTCAACATAAATTTCGTTGCCACGCACTCGCCGTTGCAATACAGCTTCAGCTTGCAACTTTTTATATCCGCACTCACGATTATTCTCTTTCCTTCGAATTTGAAATTGCCTTTCAATGCAACCTTGCGTATTTCGCCTTGATAATACCGATCAACGACATTGCCGTTGATTACAAGAAAACAGCCCTTCACCGATCTGTAAATACGGATATCATTACCGTTGAACTGATATTGGATCTTTAACCGTCCGAGTCCGGTGTCCGTCAGCCACAACGATAAATACCAAGACACCGCCAAGCCGCAAAGAATAGCGATCGGACAAAAAAACATTCCAAAAGTCTGATTATTTTGATTTTTCTCCACGTATTCCTGCAGGCTTAAAATTTGTGAAGCACCGCAGGTCATTTCGCAAATAGAATAATTATAATTTCTGTTCGAGGTATCACGATAGTAAACATCTGCCTTTTCGCCCGGCTTCAATCCTGCAATAGCGTTTTTATCGATCTCGGGCGTAACGATATTAGAGAAAATAAAAGGCTCCGGATATTCTTGAAAATATATTTCATATATATCTGCGCCCTTGTGTTGATAGATTATTGCGTATTTGTCAAACGTCAATTCCTCGTAGAACAATTCGTCATATCCGATATCGAATTCGGAGTAAAAACGAAAGCAATTTATAAACAAGACGGAAAAAAGCACGGTGCAGGCTATCATAACAATAATCAGCATAATAATTCCGATCTTGCTTTTTTTGTTCAAGGTATTTTGAATAACCGCAGGTCTCACAGCTTCACCTCCGAATAAGTACTGCTTTTATTATATCATAAAACCGAATGAATGTAAATCCCGTGCAGACAAAAAACTGCCCCAAATCAATGAGGCAGTTTTGTAACTTATTGAATTACTCGCAAAGAGAGAGATGAATATCGTAAAGACGCTTGATCTCGGATGCGCGGAAAGCGCAGATCTCTTCCATTGTGCCGATCTGCTCGGGAGTGAAGCCGTCAAGCGCGCCCTCCTTGAGCTTTTTCTTATACATCTTGTCAACGGTGAGCGCGAACTTGATGTCGAAGGACACGATACGTCCGTCAACCTCGGCTACGATGCAGTCGCTCTTGCCGTCAAGAAGAAGATCAACGGCGTAGCTGCCCATTTCGGTAGCCGTGAGTCTGTCGCGAAGTGTGGGAGCACCGCCACGAACAACGTGCGCAAGGCGCGCGAACTTGGTCTCGATGCCGGTCTTATCCTGAATGATCTTCTTGAGATCCTCGCCGTAGGGCTTGCCTTCCTTATTGAAAACGCCCTCGGAAACAACAACGAGCATACTTCTCTTGCCCGCTGCCTTAGCCTTGATCATACGCTCGATAGCGGCATCCTCGTCGAAGGGAACTTCGGGGATAGCGATCGCGACTGCGCCCGATGCGATGCCCGCCTTGAGCGCGATCTCGCCGCAGTCACGGCCCATAACCTCAACGACGTTGCAGCGCGCGTGAGACTGGCAGGTGTCACGGAGCTTGTCGATAGCTTCCATAGCGGTGTTCATTGCGGTGTCAAAGCCAACGGTGTAGTCGGTTGCGGTAATATCGTTGTCGATAGAACCGGTGACACCGATGGTGGGAATTCCGCGAAGGGAAAGGTCGGTAGCACCGCGGAAGGTTCCGTCGCCGCCGATGGCAACGATGGCGTCGATATTGTTCTTCTTGCAGTTTGCAATAGCAGCCTGCATACCCTCTTCGGTCTTGAATTCATCGCAACGGTCGGTAAGCAGGATCGTACCGCCGAGATTTTCGATATTCGATACAGCGCGGGCTTCAAGATCGATCATTTCGTTCTTGATAAGTCCGCTGTAACCGCCAAGAATACCCTTGACCTTGAGTCCGTTTGCAAGAGCACGGCGGGTGATCGCGCGAATCGCGCAGTTCATGCCGGGCGCATCTCCGCCCGATGTGAGAACTCCGATGGTGTTGAATCTTTTCATTGTTTTCTCGCTTCCTGTCGATAAAGATCGACTTTATAATTATTAACCCTTATATTGTAATATATTATTCCACGAAAATCAAGAGGTATTTTGTGATTTTTGTAAAGATTTGTCGATTTTTCAAGTATTTAATGCCAACTTCATAGCATTTGTCGCCGCACAGATGCGGATAAACTCGCGCGAACGCTTCGGCGAGAGGGTCAGAAGCTTAACTTCTTCGCCCTCCGCGGTCGAAACAGCGATATAAACCGTGCCAACGGGCTGCTCGGGCGTTCCGCCTCCGGGCCCCGCGATACCTGTTGTAGCTATGCCTATATCGGCACCGAGCGCGAGCCTTACACCGCGAGCCATTTCGCGCGCTGTCTGCTCCGAAACCGCGCCGTATTTTTCGAGAGTTTCGTGCGAAACTCCGACAAGCTTTTCCTTCGCCGAGCAAGCATAGGTCACGCAACCGCCGAGGAAGACTTGTGAGCTTCCCGAAATATCGGTGATCCGCTTGGCGATAAGTCCGCCGGTGCAGGATTCGGCACAGGCAAGAGTCAGACCCTTTTCGCGCAGACTGAGCACGAGCGCGTTTTCCATACTGTCAACGTCAATGCCGTAAATGAACTCGCCGACCTCGGTTTTTCTGATTTCCGCGATCAGGTCATCACACATACGCGAAGCGGTTTCGGCATCCTTTGCCCTTGCGCTGACTCGTACTCTGCACTCGCCGTTGCCAGCGTAAGGTGCGACCGTGGGGTTGGTCAGCTCCATCATCATATCGTGAAGCTTTTCCTCGACCGCAGATTCACCCATACCGAGGATATAAATATTTTTGGAAACTATAACGGAATCAGAGCGTTCAAAGAGATAGGGCTCCACCCTCTCGCGCCACATCGGCTCAAGCTCGATGGGCGGGCCGGGGAGCAGGATCGCCGTTTTATCATCGCGTTCGATGACAAATCCCGGTGCGGTGCCCCAATCGTTCTGAAGCACGCGAGCACCGCGCGGTGACATCGCCTGTTTTTCATTGTTTTTTGTCATAGTTCTTCCTGTAGAGGAAAAATACGACTTCATTCTCTCGAGCGCCTCTTCATTGAGCTCAAGCTCAAGTCCGAGATATTCCGAGACCATTTCCTTGGTTATATCGTCGCATGTGGGACCCAGACCGCCCGTGAGTATCAGGCAATCCGAACGCGAGAAAGACTCGGCGATCGCCTGCCGCATCCGTTCGGGATTATCACCCACAACGGCTTGCCGATAGACGGGGATGCCGAGAGCGGCGAGTCTCCTCGAAATATACGAGGCGTTGGTGTTGATTATGTCGCCGAGCAAAAGCTCTGTGCCGACACATAAAATCTCTGCGCTTCTGACATCTTTCATTGCCGAGTCTCCTGATTATTAAATTATTGGCTTGACCAATTGTGAAAGTTAGTGATTTTTAATAAAATCCGTTTTTTCGGTGGCTTTGCCGCCGAAAAAACACCTTTTAGACGAGCCGGGCGAGTCCGCGCGCCGAGGGGAGCTGCCAAAATCGCAGATTTTGGCAATCGGCGATAAGCGCGCGTATCTCAATTGTAAAACGCAGTTTTACAATTGGCTTACTTGTTGAGGATAGTAACATCCATGTGAGGATATGCGCAAGATACGCCCTCTGCCTCGAGTGCCTTGCGGATCTCGGTGGTAAGGTCGAACTTAACGCCCCAGTAGTTGCCTGCGTCTGCCCAAACGCGGACGGTAACAACTACAGCGGAATCGCCGAGGTTGGTAACTCTTGCAAAAACATCCATATCGGTCTTTACATCCGCATGAGCCGCAGCAACACGCTTTGCGATCTCGCAAGCCTTTTCGGAATCGGATTCATAAGTAATGCCGAAGTCCATATCAACACGGCGAAGATCCTCGCGGGAGTAGTTGATGACGGTGTTGTTCATCATGGTGCCGTTGGGGATGGTCACGTGCTTGTTGTCAACGGTGATAAGA
Organism: Clostridia bacterium; assembly: GCA_017415485.1. Classification (GTDB taxonomy): domain Bacteria; phylum Bacillota; class Clostridia; order Oscillospirales; family CAG-272; genus CAG-390. The sequence goes on along the minus strand of JAFQGP010000109.1, from coordinate 23,952 downwards.
AGGGTGTAGAAAATGCCGATCTCGCGAACGGTTCCCGAAACGCCGGAGGTCTCGATGAACTCACCAACGCTGAAGGGACGGAACAGAAGGAGCATAATGCCGCCTGCGAGGTTCGAGAGAGAGCCCTGCATAGCAAGACCGATAGCAACACCGCAGGATGCGATAGCCGCGATAACGCTCGCCATCGGAACACCGAGGATCGCCACGATGCAGACGATGAGGATGACCCAAAGTCCGATATTCACGAAAGAGTTAAGGAAGGACTTAACGGTGGGATCCATCTTGTCGAATTTCTTGCCGTTGGGGAAGATCTTAAGAATGCCTTTGATGAGGAGCGAACCGACGATCCATACAAGGATAGCGGCGAGGAGCTTCAGTCCGACGTTTTGAGCAACGCCGACAAGCCAGTTGAGAAAGTTTTCCATAATAATTTTCCTTTCAAAATAAATTGATAAATATATTATAGCACAACAAAAGTAAAATGTAAAGTAAATCAGCGAAAAAGATGTCGCAAAGAGTTGATTATTCAAGCCTTTCGATGTATAATAATGGCGAGGTGAAATGCGATGAATGATCTTTACAGGCAATGCAATATCTGCCCGCGCGGGTGCGGAGTTGACAGGGAAAGTACTGTCGGCATCTGCCGTTCGGGCTCAAAAGCTGTGATCTCCCGCGTGTCGCGGCATTTATACGAAGAACCCGCGATATGCGGCGCAGGAGGCGCGGGGACCGTCTTTTTCTCGGGCTGCAACCTCGGCTGCGTTTTCTGTCAGAACTCGGTGATCAGCAGAAAAAGCGTCGGTAAGGTATTTGATGAAAATGAGCTTGCAGAGCTCTTTCTGACAGTTGCCGCAAGCGGAGTTGCCTCACTCGATCTAGTCACCCCCACGCATTTCACGCCGAGCATCGCCGCGGCACTTTCGAGGGTCAAAGACAAGCTCGGGATACCCGTGGTATGGAATTCGGGTGGCTACGAAAGCCGCGAAAGTCTGGAACTTTTGCGCGGACTTGTCGACGTCTATCTGCCCGACTTCAAATATTATTCTTCCGAAATTTCTTCAAAATACTCGCACGCCGCCGACTACCGTGAGCGCGCCGAGGAAGCACTCTCCTTTATGTATGATATGCTCGGAGCGGCGGAGTTTGACAAGAGAGGAATGATGAAAAAGGGCATCATCGTGCGCCATCTTGTGCTTCCCGGTCAAAGAAAGGATTCCATTGCCTGCCTGCGTCGGCTTGCGGAGATCCTGCCCGTCGCGGACATCCGACTGAGCCTTATGAGCCAATACACGCCTGATTTTTACCGCGGTGACGACAAAAATCTTCTCCGCAGACTCACGACCTTTGAATACGAAAGCGTCCGCGCGGAGGCCCTGCGCCTCGGATTTGAGGGATATATGCAAGCGCCGTCATCCGCATCCGCCGAATACACGCCCGATTTTTACGACACTTTTTCTATCGATTTGTCTTGACAAATCATAAATAATATATTATAATTACAGAAGTATTAATTTTTCCGAAAAACGGAGGTAAAATTCATGTCACAAAGCAGAGTTATCGTCTTCTCTTGCGACGCGATGGTATACGAGGATATCAAATATCTTCTCGAAACCAGCCCTCGCTTTGCAGAGCTTTTCAAAAAGGGCTCGATGGTCAAGCGCACCCGCACCATCTATCCCTCGGTAACCTATCCCTGCCACACATCGATGTCCACGGGCTGCTACCCCAACAAGCACGGCGTTACAAACAACAACGTCTTTATGCCCGGCGTGACCAAGAACGTCCCCTGGACCTGGTTTGCCGACAACATCAAGTGCCCCGACATCTTCACCGCGGCGAAAAAGGCAGGACTCACCACAGCTTGCGTTTTCTGGCCCGTAACCGCAGGTCACGAATATATAGACTATAACTTCCCCGAGTACTGGCCCCAGTCGCCCGAGGACACCAAGGAAGAGTGTTATCTCCGCGCGGGAACGACTCCCGAGCTCTACCGCGAGTGCATTGCTCCCTACATTGACAAGGTCAAGATCAGAACGCATCCCGACACCGACGAGCTCCTCGTCCGCGTCACCTGCGATATGATCGAAAAATACAAGCCCCATCTCCTTCTTCTCCACACCGGCGACGTTGACAGCTATCGCCACGGCACGGGCCTCTTCACCGAAAAGGTCACAAGCGGCGTAAAGGACACCGAGCGCTGGTTCTTCGAGATCATCGAGGCAACAAAGAAGGCGGGCACATTTGAGGAGACCAACTTCTTCCTCATCTCCGACCACGGTCAGCTCGAGATCGTCCGCAACGTCAAGCCGAACGTCGTTTTCGCAGACAACGGACTCATCGAAATGAACGAGGATGGAAGCCTCAAGTCCTGGAAGGCATATTGCCACTCGACAGGTCTTTCGGCGCAGATCAGACTTTCAGACCCTGCGGACAAGGAGACCTGGCAGAAGACTTACGACCTGCTCAAATGGATGCGCGACGAGGGCATCTACGGCATCAGCGAGGTCTACACGACCGAGGAGATCAACGAAAAGGAACACCTTTCGGGCGAATTCTCCTTCGTCATCGAGTCGGACGGCTACACCTCTTTCGCAGAGGACTGGAAGCGCCCGATGGTCAAGCAGCTTGACCTTTCCGACTACCGTTACGGCAAGGCGACCCACGGTCACAACCCCGACAAGGGTCCCCAGCCCATCTTCTTCGGCTTCGGCAAGGACATCAAGGAAGGCGTTCTCATCGAGCGCAGACCCACCGTTGACGAGGCTCCCACCTATGCAAAAATTCTCGGCGTAGAAATGCCGGGTGTCGATGGAACTCCTATCGACGAAATGCTTAAATAATTACCTTGGAGGAATTAAAAATGCTTAAAGTTGGCGTACAGACAGGCGGTTGGTATAACCACGATAAAGCCCTTGAATCTTTTGAATACATCAAGTCCTGCGGTTTTGAAGCAGTTGACTACAATATCGACATCTATATGAGAACCGATCCCATGGCAAAGTCGGGTGAGATCACACCCACTCTCTTTGACAAGCCCATCGAGGAGATCCTTGAATGGGTCAAGCCCCTCAAGGATGCAAGCGAGACAACAGGTGTTGAGATCGCGCAGATGCACGCTCCCTTCCCGTGCTGGTTCAAGGATCAGGACGCGCTCAACGCGCACATCGTTATGGCTCTTGACAAGTGCTTTGCAGTTTGCGAGTACATCAACTGCCCCGCAGTTGTAGTTCATCCCTCCCTTCGCACCGAAAAGGACGTTGAGTTCGAGACCAACCTCAATTTCTACCGCGGACTTATCCCCTACATCACCAAGTATAAGGGCGTAAAGGTCTGCCTTGAAAATATCTTCGGACGTCACGGCTCGCGCTTCATCGAGGGCAGACTTTCGAATCCTTATGATGCTGCAAGAATGATCGACATCCTCAACGAGGAAGCAGGCGGCGACTACTTCGGCTTCTGCCTTGACGTCGGACACGCTAACCTCTGCCACCTTGACATCAAGAACTATCTCAAGATCATGGGCAAGCGTATGACCATCTTCCACATCCACGACAATAACGCAATGGACGACCTCCACATGATCCCCTATTCCTACCTGACCAACGGCAAGACCCACGTTTGCGACTGGAACCGCTTCGTTGAGGGCGTCAAGGAGATCGGCTTCGAGGGCACTCTCGCATTCGAGACCTTCCGCATCTTCTCCGCATACCCCCAGCCCGCGCACACCTCCGCGCTCAAGCTTATCGCCGACATCGGACACTATTGGGTTGATCTTATTGAGAAAGAATAAATAACAAAACGCGGCTGTCTCCCCGGAGATAGCCGCGTTTTGAGTGTAAAGTTATAAGTGTAAAGTGAAAAGTTTCGGAAACTTTTTTCGCTGACGCTCAAAAAGTATTTTAATAAAAAGAAAATTTCCGAGCCACAGGCGAGGAAATTCACCTTAACTTTTCACTTTACACTTATCACTTTACACTTTGCAAAAACAAACCTCCGCCGTGCGGCGGAGGTTTGTTTTTGCAATAAGAGTTGTAATTAAGAAAGTACGCTCTGAGTGCAGAGAGCGACTATGTAGGTCATAAGACCTGCCGCTGTGGGAGAAGATACCCACGCGATGGCAATGCGCTTGAAAACGCCGAAGTTTACGTTCTTCGGTCCCTTAACGAGACCTGCGCCGACAACTGCGCCGACAACTGCCTGAGAGGTCGATACAGGGATACCGAGAAGGACCTTCATTACGGTAATTGCAAGTGCGCTCGAAAGGATTACAAGGAAGCCGTCGATCTGGCTGATGTTGGCGATCGAACCGCCAACGGTCATCATTACCTTCTTGGAGTAGGTAAGAACACCAACTGCGATAGCAACACCGCCGAGGATAGCGGTAAGTCGTGCGCTTGTTAGGATATTCGCACCAACGCCAAAGCTATCGTAGTAGAAAGCGGTAACGGAAGCTGAGGAGTTGATACCGATAGTGTACGCGGAGTACGCGCCGGCAACGATATAACCGATCTTGATAACCTTATCGTAGCCCTTAAGAGACTCGACCTTCGCCTCAAAGAACTTTTTGAAAACAAACACGATAACAAACGCGATCAAAGCCGCGCCGAGGGGATTGAGAAGCCACGTGCTCATGAACTTACCGATCTCCTTGAGGTTTGTGCTGAGAACGTCAGGATTCTTATAATCCGCGTGAAAAAGGCCCCAACCAATGATAGCACCCGTAACCGCCTGGTTTGCCGATACGGGGAACTTGAGATAGCTCATTACGAATACTGTCAGAGCCGCGCAAACAAAGATGATGGCAGCCTTGATAGCAGACTTGAGGCGGAGAGTCTTGAGCGCGGCTTCGTCAATATTATCCTTCGACTTAATGATATAGTGATCATTTTCATCGAGAACGTAATTGCCGTCAGCATCCTTCTCAAACTCAACGCCGATGTTCTCCATATCCTGAACGTCAGCGGAGACCTCGTTGTTTGTCGAGATGCTGGAAAGCTTATCAATATCATCAGATCCCTGAATAATGGAGCCGAGGAGAACCATTGCGGCGATAATGATGATTGCGGTTCTGTATTTTACAACTCTTGTTGCCACTGCCGTACCGAAGGCGTTGGCAGCGTCATTCGTTCCGAGCGACCAGCCCATGAAAAGGCCGGCAAAAAGCAACAAATATATCATTTTTCTTTACTTTTACCTCTCGCCTCAGACCACTCTGTTGATGAGCATGATCTGGATCTGGTCTGCGATGTTTTCGATAATATCGGAAATATCACAGATGATGTCGAGGAAGTTTACAGCCTGCAGCTTCTGGGAAAGTGCGAGTTCATCCTTATCGAAGATCTGCTGATAGACCTGCTCCTCAACAGTATCTACCTGAGACTCCAGTCCGCGGATGTCATCAAGAATAGCATGGTTCTTGAGAAGGGTATTGAACTTGCCGAAAAGCTGGCTTACTGCGCTCTTAAGAAGCTCGAACTGCTTCTTGGTGATCTCAATGATCTCAAGAATGGGCGCGTTGCAATCTGCGGGGAAGAAAAATCTCTGGTAAACCATAAGCTTTGCAACGTCCTCGCACTTGTTTGCGATCTTGTCACAGCTTGTAGCGATAGAGATGAGGTCGGAACGGGTAGAGGGAAGGAAAGGACCGTCGAGTCCTTCGATCATGGTGCGGAGAGATACGTCCGCAATGTGCTCCTTCTCGCGAACTGTCTTGCAGAGCGCGCGGAGAGGCTCGATGCTCGCGCCTTCAGCGGTAGCGGCAGCGATAAAGCCTTCAAGAGCAACAAGGGTGTTCTCGACATCGGTGAGCTGATCCATGATCAGGCTGTGGATGTCATTGTTCTTGTTTTTGTTAAGCATTTTTTGCTCCTCCTTTTGATGTTTGCCCCACGGGACCCCCTTGGGACATAACTGTTTCGTCATCGGTGAACGCCGATGCATTTTGGAAATTTTTATCCACTATTATTGTATAACAAAATTGACACTTTGTCAACACCTATAGGCAAATTTCAATAACAATTGCCTAATTCTTTTTGTAATTACAACCCTGAGTTGCCCCCGAGGAGAACATCAGCTTGTCGATGTCGTTCAGAATAGCGATCTTGCGTTTGCTGTATTCGGGAGCAAGAAGATCTTCCGCAATGCCGTCGCCGGTCAGTCGGCAAATTACAGTTTCCGGAGGCAGCAACTTCAATGCCTCGACCACAAGCGAAATATATCTTTCCCGTTCAAGCGGAATATATTCCCCGCGCAGATATTCATCGCCGAGGGGAGTATTTTTTATAACGTGCAGAAGGTGTATCTTGACCTGCTCGGGAGCCAACTCAGCCACCTTTTTGACCGTATTCATCATATCCACGTCGCTTTCATCGGGCAAGCCGAATATCACATGAATGCAGACCTCCGCCTTCGGAACAAAACGGCGCAGACGCTCGTAGCCCTCCTCGAAATCCGCCATCGTGTGCCCTCGGCATATACGCCGAGCGGTATCATCCGACGAGCTTTGCAATCCCAACTCGACCGTCAGCGGTATTCTCTCCGACACCTCGCGAAGAAGCAGACAAACGTCCTCGCCGAGGCAATCCGCGCGCGTGGCGATGCTTATGCCGCAGAGATTCGGAAACGTCAGTATCTCCTCATAAATGCCCTTGAGGACGCCCACGGGCGCATAGGTATTTGTGTGCGCCTGCAAGTAGGCGATGCACTTCTCCGTCGACCATTTCGACGAGAGCTTTGCCCTTCCCTCGTTATATTGCTCACGCAGAGAGAGCCCCATCGGAATACTGTCGCCGCTCCCGCGCCCCGAGCAATAAATGCACCCCGCACCCGCGTCGATATTCGGACAAGAAAGCCCCGCATCGAGCGGTATCTTCGCAACTCTGCCGCCAAACTTACGGCGCATATAATACTCATAAGTCTGATACCTCTTGTTCGAGTCGCTGTGAGGGTAGGGATTTGAATTTCTTTGTGTTTTTTTCATGATACACCAAATTAATAAATAATATATTGACGAATAAAAGAAAATATGATATAATAAACCCGATATCGCGAGATATCCGGAGAACACCAAAACGGTGGCGGTTGCTTCCCTATCGACGGGAATGCATCAATTTCTTTTGCCTTCCCGATGAGGGGAGGTGATCTTGAATGGTATTTACACTTTTAGAAGTATTGGCTATTTTGACCTTTATTTTTACGGTTTTATCCTACCTCAACGATCTTTACAATAAAAAGAAATAACCGCCTGCGCTTCGAAACTTAGGCGGTTATTACTTAATAATCACTAAGGAAGCAACCGTCATCGGTGCTCTCCGTTATTATTATAACACAACAAATGCGTTTTGTCAACCGATTTTATATTTTTATTAATTAATTTCCGAGCGAAGCGACGGAAATTTTCCTTAACTCACAACTCTAAACTCATAGTTCTAAACTCAAAAAGACCGCTGCGGCGGTCTTTTTGCTATTCAGTCGCAAAGCTTCTTACCAAGGAACTTCTCGATCGCGGCGATTCTTGCACAGAGGGTAAGGATATCCATTGTGATTTCAAGGTCGTCGTTCGAGGGGTATGTGGGAGCTATGCGGATGTTCGAGTCGTTGGGGTCGATTCCGTAGGGATATGTCGCACCCGCGGTGGTGAGATGTACGCCCGCGCCGAGGCAGAGATCGTAGGTTCTCTTTGCGGTGCCGTTTTCAAGATAGAGGCTGATGAAGTAACCGCCCTTGGGGTTGGTCCAGTGTGCGATGCCCGTGCCCGCAAGATCTCGCTCGAGAGCCGAGATAACTATCTTGAACTTGGGGCGGATGATCTCCGCGAGGTCGCGCATGTGGCTGCGGATATTGTCGGCATTGCCGTCAAAATAGCGCACGTGACGGATCTGGTTGATCTTGTCGAAACCGATCGTCTGAACGTTCATAATGGGCTTGATGAACTCAAGATTGTGCTCCGAAGCGGCAAAGATCGCAACACCCGATCCGGGGAAGGTGATCTTTGAGGTCGATGCAAAATAATACACCATATCCTCGTTGCCCGTCTTGCGGCACTCGGCAAAGATATCAAGAAGCTCGTCGCCGTCGTCGTAAAGATCGTGGACCGCGTAAGCATTGTCCCAGAAGATTCTGAAATCGGGAGCCGCAGGATCAAGATTTGCAAAGCGGCGGACGACCTCGTCGGAATAGGTAACGCCGTCGGGATTCGAGTATTTCGGACAGCACCAGATGCCCTTGATCGACTCATCCTCGGATACAAGCTTTTCAACCATATCCATATCGGGTCCGTCCTCGTGAAGCGGAACGGGGATCATCTCGATACCGAGCGACTGACAGATCGCGAAGTGGCGATCGTATCCGGGGGAAGGACAGAGGAATTTTACCTTATCAAGCTTCGCCCAAGGCTTCTTGACGCCCGCGACACCGTAAAGCATACAGCGGACCATAGTATCGTACATAATGTTGAGCGAGGAGTTGCCCGCGACGATGATGTGCGACTCGGGGATTCCGAGAAGGTCTGCAAAAAGCTTCTTCGCCTCAGGAACGCCGTCGAGAAGGCCGTAGTTACGGTAGTCGAATCCGTCTGCGGAACGGCAGTCAGCAGATGAATGGATGCAATAAAGCATCCCCTGCATCATATTGAGCTGTGCGCGTCCGGGTTTACCGCGCGAGAGGTCAAGGTGATTGCCCTCGGCGCAGATCTTTTTATATTCTTCAAGGTAGCTTGCGCCAAGGGCTTCAAGCTCCGACTGTGACATTTGTGAATAAAGCATAACGGCTTCCTTTCGTGTGTAGAATTGCGATAAGCCGTTGATGCGGCTTATTTTGATTAGAAATCTGCGTTACCGGTGGTTCTGGGGAACGCCTCAACGTCACGGATGTTGGAAACGCCGGTGACGTACATGATCATACGCTCAAAGCCGAGACCGTAGCCCGCGTGCTTTGTTCCGCCGTAGCGGCGAAGATCGCAATACCAGGAATAATCCTCGGGAGCGAGTCCGAAGCGGGTGATAGCCTCCTCGAGCTTGTCGAGTCTTTCCTCACGCTGAGAACCGCCAATGAGCTCTCCGACACCGGGAACGAGCATATCCGCTGCGGCAACGGTCTTGCCATCGTCGTTCTGACGCATATAGAACGCCTTGATGTCCTTCGGATAATCGGTAACGAACACGGGCTTCTTGAAGACCTGCTCGGTGAGGTATCTTTCGTGCTCGGTCTGAAGGTCGATGCCCCACTTGACGGGATAATCGAACTTCACGCCGCTCTCCTCGAGGAGTTTGACGGCATCGGTATAGGTGATGCGTCCGAAATCGTTGTCAACAAGGTTCTGAAGTCTTTCGATAAGACCCTTGTCGATGAACTTGTTGAAGAATTCGAGCTCTGCAGGGCACTCCTTCATAACGAACTTGACGATATACTTGACCATCGCCTCTGCGGTGTCCATATAGTCGTTAAGATCGGCGAACGCCATCTCGGGCTCGACCATCCAGAATTCAGCGGCGTGGCGCTGGGTGTAGGACTTCTCTGCACGGAAGGTGGGACCGAAGGTGTAAACGTTTGCAAACGCCATCGCGAAGGTCTCAACGTTGAGCTGACCCGAAACGGTCAAGCCGGTCTTCTTGCCGAAGAAATCCTGCGAATAGTCGATCTCTCCTTCGGGAGTCTTGGGGGGATTTGCAAGGTCGAGTGTGGTGACCTGGAACATCTCGCCCGCGCCCTCGCAGTCGGAGCCTGTGATCAGGGGAGTGTGAACGTAAACGAAGCCTCTCTCGAAGAAAAAGCTGTGGATAGCATAAGCAACTACCGAACGAACGCGGAACACGGCGTTAAATGTGTTCGCACGGGGACGGAGATGCGCGATCGTGCGGAGATACTCAAGCGAGTGACGCTTCTTCTGAAGCGGAAAATCGGGAGCTGATGCGCCTTCAAGCGCGATCTCGGTCGCCTTGAGCTCAAAGGGCTGGGGAGCCTCGGGAGTCAGCACGAGGATACCCTTGCAAACGAAGGACGCGCCGACGTTCTGCTTTACGATCTCCTTGTAGTTCGAGAGCTTTTCGCTCTCAACAACGATCTGAAGATTTGAGAAATAAGAGCCGTCATTCAGCTCGATGAAGCCGAAAACGTTGCTCGAACGAATTGTTCTTGCCCAACCTGCGACCGTGATCTCACAGTCCGCAAATTTTTCGGGTGCCGCAAAAATTTCTTTGATTGTGGTTCTTTCCATGGTAGGTTTCCTTCCTTGTATAGGCAAAATGCGGCTTGCCTTTTCAAAAGTGCAATTTTTTCGTGAAAAATTGCAGAATTTAACTTTCGTATAGCAAATATTATACCACAAAAGCTCGCATTTTGCAAGTATTATTTTAAAAATCGCAAAATTTATTTGTTTTTTTAATCATTCCGACACATCTTTTGCCCAAAATCCCGCAAGCTCTGCTTGCAAAGCGGGAATATCCGCCGCAAAGCGCATTCCTTCCCAATGCGGTGGATAAAGCGCGCGGTATTTTTCGCCCGCGTAGCGGTCATCGATGAGAATGACAACGCCCCTGTCCTCGGGTCGGCGAATGACTCTTCCCGCCGCCTGCAACACGGAATTCATTCCGGGATAGGTGTAGGAATAATCATATCCGCACTCGGCTCGGTTTTCGAAATAATCGCGGATGATGTTCCTCTCCGCCGAAAGGCCGGGGAGCCCGACACCGACGATCAGCGTGCCGATCAGTCTGCTTCCCGGCAGGTCAACACCCTCCGAAAAGCTTCCGCCGAGGACGCAAAATCCAACTCGGAGTCGCCCGACGTCATCCTCGAAGAAAGAAAGAAACTCTTCCCTTTCCTGCCTTGTCATACCGCTTCGCTGAATGGCAACGGGAACGTTCGGGTAGCGCGCCGTAAAGATATCGGCAACGCTTTGCATATATTTATATGATGGGAAATATACAATATAATTTCCTCGCCTTGCCGCGACCGTAGCCGCGATCGCACCGGCTATCTTTTTGTATGATTTATCCCTGTCCTCAAACCGAGTGCTGACCGACGTCAGCGCGATAAGTCCAAGATTCTCACGTGGGAACGGCGAGGGGAGCGACACCGATCGGCTGTCCTTACCGCCGCCGAGGATATCCGAAAAGTAATCCGCCGGGGTCAGAGTCGCCGAGAAGAATACGGATGCGTAAGCCTCGGAAAGCGCCTCGTCAAGCCGCGCCGAAGGGTCGAGGCAATAAAGCTTGAGCGAGACCTCGTCGCCGATCTTCTCGATATAGGTTCGATACCTCTCGTCAAAATTATCCGCCGCGTTCTGCCACTTTTTGCAGATTCCGCGGAATCTCGACGCCGCACCCGCGAGGGGCGGATCGGTTCTGTGCGTGAAATAGAACAGCTCCGTTCTCTCAAGCGCACGCGCAACGGCGTCGTCGAGCTCGGGAAGCGGATTGAGATTAAAATAGTAACCGCACCTCACGCCATCCTGCTCGGTCATATTCTCCTCGCAAAGCTCGCCCGCGCGGCATATCGCCCCGTCGAGAGCGTCGAGTGCGGATGTAAGCAAGTGGTCTGACTGAACAGCTTCGCGCAAGCGTGCAACGTCCTGACGCGTCAGCGTTGCGGAGAAAATATCCCTCGCCCGCTCGGGCAGATTGTGCGCTTCATCTATCAGAAAAACGTTCTTACCGCCGCAATATGCGCCCTCCGCAAAGTATCTGCGGAGTTTGACGGCAGGATCAAAGGCGTAATTGTAATCGCAGATGATAATATCGCAGTATTCCGAAAGGTCGAGCGAGAGCTCGTAGGGGCAAACGCTGTGTTTTGCCGCAGCTTGCGATATTGCACCCGCGGGGTAGCCCTTGTAATTCGATATCAGCGACTCGAGTGCCGCCGCGCGTCGGTCGTAATATCCCTTCGCAAGCGGACAATGATCGGGGTCACAAATAAATTCGGAACCCATTTTGCGCGGGCAGATCTGCTCCTTTGCGGTCAAAACCAACGTCCGAAGCCCCGCGCCCGCACCCGCAAGCCTTCCCGCGGCGGCATAAGCCTCGCGGCGTGTGCTCGCTTTAGCGGTGAGATAAAATATCCTTCGGATATCCGCCTGCCCCATCGCTCTTGCCGCGCCGTAAAGCACCGAAACCGTCTTGCCGATACCCGTGGGAGCCTGGGCAAAGAGCCTTTTTCCGCCCTTGACGGCTGACGCAACAGACGAGATCAACTCGCGTTGTCCGTCGCGCAGACTCGGATGCGGGAACTTCAGCTTTGAAAGCTCGGGATGGACCTTGCAAAGCGAATCCGCCTCGTTATACGCAAGCGGCGCGACGCTCGTGAGAAGCCCGTGAAGCGCGATGCGGAGCTCATCGACAGTATACGTCCTATCCGAATTTTTGACCTTTTCGCCGTCGGGCGTTGCAATGACGAGCCGAGCCGTGACCTTTTTGGAATCGTGCGACAAGGCATAAAGCGCGGCATAGACCGTCACCTGCGCGCGCCCGAGCCTCGAGGATGCTCTCTCGAAGGCGGAATGTGTCACGGTCTTAAACTCCAACAGAATGGGTATTTCTCCCTCTATAACGCCGTCAGCGCGTCCCGAGATGCGGTAAACGAGGCTTCCGCATTCAATATCCGCAGAAAGCGGACATTCCGCGCGAAATCTCTCACCTTGCGATTCGGCAAGAAGCTTATGCAGCACCCTTCCCTCCTCCGAAGTCGGCGAATCGGATGTCCCGCCAAGATTACCGCCCTGCGCCGCACGTTCGGCAAGCTCGCGCGCCGAGAGCAGAACCATATTCAATTCGCGATCAAACCGCACTCGCCCGCCCCCTTTTTTATATGAGCACATAGTATCTCATTATATTATATTGACTTTTGCACAAAGCCCTTGATAAATCAAGACTTTCCAAACATCTCAAGCCGAATTTACGACACTTTTACGACATTCGCCAGCCAAACTATGATTTTTGATATTAAGTATTTCATATCATTATATATTATAGCATATTTTTTTCATAATGTAAATAAGATTAAAGCTTAAAAATATTATATACCAAACAACGCGAACCGTTTCGTCATTTTAAAACGGTTCGCGTTGTTTATATGTTTTTATATCCACGCGCCGTCTTTCATTTGGAGGACGGCGTCGGCTTGTTCGGCGACCGCGGGGTCGTGAGTGACTATAATGACGGTGCAGCCGTCATCGTGGGCGAGTGAGCAGAGGATCTTGACTATGTTTGCGGTGTTGGTGGAGTCAAGGTTGCCCGTGGGCTCGTCGGCGAGGATGATTTTGCATCCTTGCGCGAGGGTGCGTGCGATCGCAACTCTCTGCTGCTCGCCGCCCGAGAGGTGCGCGGGAAGGCGATTATCGTAGTTTGCTGAAAGCTCGACCCTTTCGCGGACCTTTGTTGCCAATTCGGTGGCTTTTTTCTTGGACATTCTTCTCAGATCGAGCGGGTAGCGGATGTTCTCCTGCACGGTCAGAAGCGGGAAGAGGTTGTAATTCTGATAGATCACGCTGACGGCATCGCGGCGGAGGCGGTTGCGGTTCCAATTCTTTGTTGACTTGCCGTCGATGATGATCTCGCCTTCAGTGGGCAGGTCGAGTCCCGCCATCAGCGAGAGGAGCGTGGTCTTGCCCGAGCCCGACTTGCCAATGATGGCATAGCACTTGCCGGGCTCGAAATCATAAGACACATCGTTCACCGCGCGAACGGTCTGGTATTTTCCTCTATAACTGTAAGATACGTTTTTCAGTGAAATACTCATTCTTCATCCCCCGTGATAGTTTCGATGATTCTTTTGCTCATAAATATCGCAAGTGCGATGCTGAGTGCGACGAAGTAGACCGCCGCAAAGATCAAATAGTCTTCCGTCGGCTTCCACATAAAGAACGCGCCGCCGATCGCGACACCGACGATGGTGCAGAGCAATTGTTCAAGCATGAAGCCGATGCAGAGCACCGTATTCGATCTGCCCGCCTCGCGCTTTTGCAGAATGCCGCTCTTGTTATCGCGAATTATCAGATATCCCGCCAAAATTCCGGCGATGACAGAAAAGATGGCGATGCCGATCTTGACGATTCTGGAAAATCTTGCGCATTCCTCGGTTACGTCGGGCAGCGCAAGCAAAGCCTCGTCATCGATAGCCAAGCCCAAAGGATAAACGTCGTGATGGCTGAAACTACTCTGAGATCCTACGTAATATCCCCAAGGGACATCCTCGTTTTCGGGCGAAGGCTCGAGGAAGCAGAAGCTTGCTTTTTCGCGAAATTCCTCAAGGCGGCGGTTGTCGGCAAGAGTTGCGCTCAGAGCATTGATGGTATAGCCTATTTCAAGCTCGTTGACCATCTGTTCAACAATGGGCATCGGACAGTAAACACTGTTGAAATCCCCGCCTGTATAGGTTCCCACGATCTTGAGCGTGCGTTCGCGTTCATACGAAGACGTTTCGACCTTCTCCCTTTTACCGTCTACCGTTTCGTAGCGAGTAAAGGTGACAGTCCTCAGCACAACAGCCTTTCCGTTTCCGTTATCATACAACTGTGCCTTGCCATCGGGAATGAGGCAAACCGCGTTCTCGCCCTCGAAAACGCTTTCGTCATATCCCTCATACCACGTGATCTCACATTCCTCGGAAGAAAGATACGGATCGCAGGAAAGCGAGGGAATGCCATACATTTCATAATGATCGGTTCTTCCGAAGCTATAGTCGCTAACCTTGTCTATCTCCATTGAGATCGTATACTTAACGTCTTTTACGTATTCAGCCAAGCAAAGATTGGAGGGAACTACTTTATTTTTCAGCTCGCGCGCTTCGTTGGAGTCTTTCGCCTCGGATACGTCGTAGAAAAAGACGGGAGTATATTCCTTGAACAGTTGCAAAACCCATTCGTCAATTAAAGGTGTGATCTTTTCCTCAACTGTTCTTCCGCTGGACAGAACCTTCATCTTCGTATACCTACCCGTGGGTGTCGTCATAGTCAGGGTGACCGGTATCGATTGTAGCTCCTCCTCGTATTTGCGCAATTTTGCCTCGTTTAATGCGTTCAAAGTGCCAAGGATCAGGGAAGCCGCAATGCAAAACAGCAGGGGGAGCAGGATGCGCTTCAAGCGCTTTTTTGCTTTGGGAATCATTCACTCACTTCCTTTCGTCGGTCATTCGGCTTTCGACTTTTTCTTATTCGTCAAAAAGATAACAAGACATCCTACAGGAATTACAGCGATGATGACCGCAATGGCGATAGCACCTATCTTTACGATGTTATCGAGCCTTTGGACCTCCCCCGTCACGTCTATCAGATCGCTCAAAGCCCCGTCATCGATATCCAAGCCCAAAGTGTAAGATTTGTGAAAAATAGAACGTTTCTGAAATTGCGCATAAGTTCTCCAAGGGATATCCTCGTTTTCGGGCGCGGGCTCGAGGAAGCAAAGGCTCATTTTTTCGCGAAATTCCTCAAGACGGCTGTTGTCAGCAAGCGTTGCGCTAAATGAAAGAACTTGCGGTACTGCTTCCAAATCGATGCACGCCTGTAAAACGATGGAAAGCGGACAGTAAACACTGTTCCAATCGCCTCCCGTATAAGTTCCCACGATCTTCAGCGCAACCGGAACTTCAAGTTCTTTTTCTTCCTTCACAAGCTCGCCGTCTACGTATTTATATGATACGTAACTCTTATAAAAACTCACAACAGCCTCGCCGTTTCCGTTATCATACTCTTCAAGCTTGCTGTTGGGAACGAGGCAATAAAGTCCGTTGCCCGCAAGAATACTTTCATCATATCCATCAAACCAGGTGACCTCACATTCACCACCCGAAGCAAGCTTTGGATCACTGGAAAGCGAGGTAATACCGTAGGCATAATAGCGTTCGTAAAAGCTTATGTCGCCGTAATTCTTTAAAAAACTATAGTCGCTGACCTTGTTTATCCGTTGCGAATTCATACAATGAACGTCTTTAACGTATTCAGTCAGGGAAAGCTCCGCGGGGGTTACTTCATCTTTTAACTTCAGTTGCGCTTCCGAATCATCCCCTGCAGCGGATACGTCATAGAACAGAACGGGCTCCTGCTCGGTAAATAATCTGTAGACCCACTCCGGAATGGAGAACGGGATCTCGAAAACAGTTCCGTCATCCAGGACCTCGACTTTGGGCTCGCCCGTGGGTGTCGTCACGGTCACTGTGACCTGTACAGCGGTGAGGTCTTCCTCATATTGCTTCATTTTTTCCTGTGCCGATTTGTGCAAGGAGTAAACGCCAACGACAATGACCGCGCAGATCAGCAGGGGGATCAGGATGCACATCAAATGCTTTTTTGCTTTTGGAATCATTCTCTTACTTCCTTTCGTTGGTCATTCGGCTTTCAACTTTTTCTTATTCGTCAAAAAGATAACAAGACATCCTACCGGAATTCCCGCGATGATGACCGTAATGGCGATGATGCCTGCCTTGACGATGCTCTCAAGCATTGCAGCTTCGTCTTTCACACCCGACAGTTCGATCAAAGCCTCGTCGTCGATATCCAAGGCAAGAGGGTAATATTTGTGCTGAAGCATGTAATCATCCCGACATTCAATATGATGTCCCCAAGGGATACGCTCATTTTCGGGCGAGGGCTCAAGGAAGCAAATGCTCATTTTTTCGCGGAATTCGTCAAGACGGCTGTTGTCAACAAACTTCGCGCTCAGATAATGATAGTACGGGTCCGCTCCAAGCTCGCCGGACGCCTTTTTAATAATTGAAAGCGGACAGTAGATACTGTTCAGGTCGCCGCCCGTATAGGTTCCCACGATCGTCATCGTGTAGGAACATTCGAGATCTATTTTTTCCTGCACAAGCTTACCGTCTTCGAATGAATAATTATAAGTCTTATTATAAAAGGTCACAACAGCCTCGCCGTTTCCATTATCATACTCTTCGAGCTTGGTATCCGGAACGAGGCAATATAGTCCGTCACCCTCAAAAATACTTTCGTCATATCCGTCATACCAGGTGATCTCACATTCCTCCGAAGCAAGCATCGGATCGCAGTCAATCGAGGTAATGCCACAAGCATAATATCGGTCATCACTTCCATAGCTGTAGCCACTGACATTGTTTATCTCTTGCGACATCATAATTCGAACGTCTTTGACGTATTCAGCCAAGGAAAGCTCCGTGGGGATCGTTTCTTTTTGCAAATTATGTTCCGCTCTTAAATCACCACCTGCAGCGGTAAGGTCGTAAAACTTAACGGGTTCCTGATCGGTAAACAATTTATAAACCCACTCGTACGTTTCGAACTTTTCATCTTCTTTGTACTCGCCCGTGGCCGTCGTCACGGTCACGGCGACCTGTGCCGCGGCGAAACCCTCCTCATATTGCTTCATTTTTTCCTGTGCCGATTTGTGCATGGAGTAAACGCCAACGGCAATGACCGCACAAAGCAGCACGGATATAAGGATATATATCAAATATTTCTTTTTCATTGCTTATTCATCCTCCTTAATGGTTGCAAGAAGATTCTTGCGCAGGAATATCGCAAGCGCGACGCTGAGGCCGGTATAATAAATAACAGCAAATATCAAAAGCTGACCGATCGGATCCCACAGATTATATGCGCCGCCGAAAACAATGCCGACGACAGCGCACGCCATTTGCTCAAGAGCGAAATTGAAGTAGACCTCGCGATTCGATTCTCCGACGGTGCGCATCAGCGTGATCTCTCGCTTTCTTGAGCGAATGATGAGGAATCCCGTCAGGAAGCCCGCGCCCGCAGAAAGAATAAAGACGATAACGGACGCGAATTTATTCAGGAATATGCTGTTTTTCATATTGGATTCCAGCGTTCGCAGGAGGGAATCCTCGATATCCAATGCGTAGAGATAATATTTGGAATAAGCCTCTTCCCCCTCCCAGGGAGTCTGCTCGCCCGTGGGATTCGGCTCGGCAAACCATTTTGCCCTCGCCTCGCGCAGCTTGTCGATATCCAAGCTGTTTGTAAGCGTGGCGCCAAGATAACTGACGCAAGTCTCCTTCGCGATCTCGATCATATCAAGCAACGACACCATCGTTTTATAGGGGCAATAAACGGTCTCGTTGCCCTCGTCGGTATAGCGTCCCACGACCGTAAACTTTGCGGTGTGCTGAACGTAGCTACGATTTATCTCTGTTTTATTGCCGTCAATTACAAGATCAAGCTTGTCTTTTCCCGTGAAGGTTACCTCGATCTCGTCTCCGCCCTTGAAATCTTCGGGCACGAGGCAAACTAATTCCTTCGTGGCAAATATGCTTTCATCGTATCCCTCATACCAGCGAACTCTTGAGCCGCGCGAGGGTGAAAGCTCCTCCGCCGCGCCGATAGACGTGATCCCGCTGAAGGGCGTGGTGGGCACGGCTTCTTTGTTTTCCTCCGGAATTACGCCCTTGTAATCCACGCGAACGAACAGCTCCCTTGAAAGCTTGTTGAAATCCCCGTCGTTCAAGAGGAATTCGTTCATAGCCCACTTTGCGATCCCGGTTTTGCCTTCAAATTTGCTGCCGTCAAGCTCGGTGATCTTGAAGTGAACGGGGATCGAATTGCAGGTCTGCTCGAAGCTGAGGCGCTCCTCTTCAAGCGAGTGCTGAAGATGGCAAAGAGACACCGAAAGCACAGCGGCAAGCAGGCAGACGGCAATGCAGGGGAGCGGTTGTCTTTTTATTCGTCTTATGATCTTTTTTATCATGATTACCTCCTTGCCGACATTTTCTTGGGGGTGGCTACGTACAGGGACACAAGAACGTCAAGCAGCAGCACAAATACGAACTGCGCGATAACTATGGCGCCGAGGGTTCCCGGCTCGATAAAGAGTTCGGTCACGGCGCCCGCCGACGTCTTGAGCGCACTCACGGCAAATCTCCACAAAAGCGTGCCCAAGAAGCTTCCGAAGACAGTCGACAGCGTGATAATCGACATTGAGGCGGTGATAATAAAGCAAACTCTCTTCGGGTATGACACTCCAAGTGATTCCATAGTTCTTACCGACTTTGAATACGATCCGGGATAAAGCATCAAGAACATCAGGATTATGACCGCATATATCGTGCATCCGATAGCGAGCACCTGAACAGCCATATTTTCATAGTTGAAAAAGTTTTTCATAATGAGCGAGTAACCGCGGTCGAAATAGTGAAAGCGGTCATTGAAGCCGTCTTCCTCTGCCAGATGGCGGAACTCCTCGAGCTTGCCGTTGTGAACGACGGGAGTCATATAGAGGATGCTTTCGTTGCGGTCAAGCTCGGTCACGGTCGAGCCGTTCGGGATAAAAACCGTATTGGGCGAGAATGAATATTCATTTTCGCTTACGTCGGGCCAGAGCAGCTCGCCGCGCCAAAGACCGACGATGGTGTATTCCTCCGTCTCGGTAAAGGGAGTCGTTTTATAGTAGAAGCCGGCGTTCGGAGCAAGATAATCGCCCCATCCCGTGGCCTTCTTATCATACGGAATGACGTTGTCGTTATGATAAAAGTTCATCGTAACCTTGTCGCCGACCTCAAGTCCGTTTTCGGCGGCAAGAGCCTCGTGCATTATGCAAACGCGGCTGCCATCCTCAAGCTCCGCGGACGTGAAGGATCTGCCCGATGTTATCACCGAATCGCCGCGAACAAAGTCGATCAGATATCCGAGGTGGTCGACGCCGATGGTGAGGAAGCAGTTGTTGTTGATCTTGTCCCTCTCGAGCGCCGCCTTCCATTCGGCCCCCGCAGAGGAATTCAAAAATTCCTCTGCGGAGCCTTCAAGGAGGGCGAACGTGGGGATCTTGTAGATCTCGGTATATTCATCTGCGGTGCAAGCAACGTAGTCCTCTCCATCAAAATACGTATACTCCGTGATGTACCGCACCTCTTTCACCGGACCGCCCTCACGATCGCGGATAAATTCATAATTCACCTGGCTGATCGGATTGCCGAGAGTCAAGGAGACTGTGTTGATGACCTTATATTGGCTCTGTGATAGATACACCTTGGTTCCGTCATCCATATCATACCGCGCATACGGAAGCGTCACTTTACCGTTGACGAGCTTAATTTCTCCCGAAGCCCGATATTTTTTCTCGTATTCAACCTTATCCGAGTCCGTCATAACATGAATTTTTGACAGATCAAATTTATCTATCTCTGCCGTGACGTGCGTTATCAATCCATACCTCTCGACGGTACATTCGGACTCGCCGGTTTTAAGCTGATTGCGAAGCTGCCAATCCTTGTCGCGGTAATCCATACCGTAAACGATGTATTGCTCGCCCTTTTTCAATTTGGAAATGGCGGTCATATCCTTATTTCGCGGTGTGGGCGAGGAAAAAGTGAGCTTGATGGTTCTGCCGGTCGGATCCTCGAAGCCTTCCTCGAGGGAGATCACCTCGTTTACCGTACCTACGATCTCAACGGTGTAGGCATACGTCAGTTTTTCGGTTTTATAATTTTCCTCTCTCCATTTCATATATTCCTCATGGGTTGCAAAATCCTCAAGCGTCAGATCCTCGCTTGTGGTATAGGTTCTTGCTTTTTCCACAGCACCGCCGACGCTGTCAATGGTGATAACGAACATAGCGCAGGAATAGGGCCTGCCGTGGGGCCACGGGCGCACGGTCGAGGGGCCGGTGATGCCGGTATCGTAGAAAATTCCATCCTCGGGGTCCGAATAATTCAAGGTCTTCATCCCCGGGATATATGAGGAGAGGAATCCCTGCTCTGATATCATCTTTATAACGTCGGGGTGCTCCTCTGCCATTTTATTAAGCCAGGAAAGCACGTCCTCGGGTACGGTATAGGTGTTTGTGAGCATTGCGACGGTTGTGAACTCATGGTTCATCTTTTGCTGTGTCATACGCACCGCAAAAGCCTGGCCGACGCTGACGCATAGTATGGAAACCGCCAGCGTGACCAGTATGATCCCCGTGACGGTCTTTAGGGGTTGTCTGAATAAATGCCGTAAATTTTTCATTGTATCAACCTCGCTTTCATATATACTATATCACACAAAGAAAAAAATTTCAATACTTTATCGTAACTGCAACATTTTCAGCGTAACTGCATCATTTTGGGCAAAAAAACAGTGAGAAATCGAAGTTTCCCACTGTTTTTGTCATTATTCAATTTCCGCGACGAAGCTGAACCAGCCTTCGCTATAATCAAAAGAATATTCCGCACCGAGGCCGTCGAGGGTGTAGCACACACTCATCAGACCAAAGCCGTGGCTGAGAGAATCCTGCTTTGAGGTGGCTATCTTGCCGTCCGTTATCCTTACGGGATTCGACGTATTGCGTATCGAGATGTAAAGCCCTTCATCGTAAAGAATGCTGCAAAAGATCTCGCGGTAGCCATCGATGCGTCGGCAAGCCTCGATGGCGTTATCCCAAAGGTTGGTAAGCACCACGACAAGTGAATCGGAAGGTATATCAATCTCCGAAAGATCGTTCACCTGAATCTGCACCTTGATGCCGTTTTCCCTCGCCATCTGATATTTCTGGTTGAGAATAACGTCCACCACGGGATGGCGCGAATTGACGCCCATAACGTGCATCGAGCGGTTCTTTTTGAGCTTGTCAAGATAATCGCAAGCAGCAGCGGTCTCATCTTGCTTCAAAAGGTCGCCAAGCACCTGCAGGTGATGCTCAAATTCGTGCGTACTCTTTCTTTGCATACGGTAGTTCTGCTTGAGCGCGTTCATGCTTTCTTTTTGCAACTCCATGTGTTGCTTGAGAAGCAACGCCTCGCTGTCGGCTTCCCTATGTCCGATGCCGGTGAATCTGAGCTTTCGAAGAATCCAAGCCAGCACGATCGGAAGCACCTTTCCCGCCCCAAGGATCAGGAAATACGCGATCCCCTTGATATTTGCGGCGAAATGCAGAAACGCGCTGTCGATGATAAAGGGAATGACAAACGCGGAAGCAAGCAATCCGAGGCTACGCACGCTGCTTTCGCCGTTTTCACCGTTCTCGCCGTATACGACAATAAGAAGAATGACAGACATCAAGATGTATGCTATGTAACCGTAAATTCCGGGGAGGTCAAACAAGCCGAAGATCGCCGTTATCAGCCAGGCGAGCACGTGCCAGAATACGTTATCACTCCCCCATTGCTTGGGTTCAAGAAACGAGGAGAAAAGCAGCCAGATAAAACATATCTGCAAAGCCGTAAAGATGGGAACAAAAACAAATTGCATTATCTGAATCCCTTCCACAGCATATATTTTTGCTTTTGCGCGGAATAATTGCGTGCGCTTGCGGACAGAACGGTGCCGTCGGTCAGGATGCACTCGCGACTGCGGTATTTCCCGATATAGCGCATATTCACGAGGTAGCTGTTGTGAATTCGCAAGAATCCACACTTTTCAAGCTGCTCTTCAAGGCTCGAAAGCGAGGCGTTGAGAGAATGCGTACCTTCTTTTCTGTGAACGAGGACCTCGTGATCGGTGACTTCCATATATGAAACGTCATCAATCGGAAATTCTATGACAGAATCGCCGTCGGATATGCTGAAAATCTCTCGGCTTTCCGCCATTTGCTCGATCGCCTGCAGGATGTAGCGCTCAAGCACGTCATTACGGTCACGCTTGAGTATGTACCTGAACGCCTGAACCTCGTAGCCTGCGGGGGCGTAGTCGATAAAGTTCGTCACAAAGAAAAGCACAGCTTTCTTGTTGACTGCGCGCAGACGGCGCGCGATGTCAATCCCGTTGTAATCCTCGCCCTCAAAGTCGATGTCGAGAAACACCATATCACAGGATGCAAACATACCGTCGGGAATATATTCGGCACTGTTGAAGGTCGTCAGATCCGCCTTCAGATTCAGTTTTTTAAAAGCCTCTATGATCTCGCCACGGAAAATATTCAAAAATTCCGCATCATCGTCGCAAAGAACAACTTTGACCTCGCTCTGACCTATATTAGTTCTGCGGATGCTCCATTCCGAAATTGCCATACGCCGCCTCCCATTTGATTCGATAAATATATTATAACACAAAAATGCGGATTTGTCTATAAGTAAACTCACAAATCAATGCTCTGCATGATGATCAGATGGAGGATAGTCATCACCAAAGATTATGTAATTAATTTTTGCTACTTCATCCCTAAGCTGTCGATCGTCCTCGTTTGCTGTATTATCAGCCAAATTGCGTAGTTTGGTGATTTCTGCTTCGAGATTTTCGATTTTATCTAACAACATTTTAATAATGCCGTTTTGCATTTCGATCGTACTATTTATATCCATTTGGTAGCCCTCCTTTCTCGAAATTTTAATAATTATGATAGATTGTTGATTAAAAAAGCGAGTGTTATCTATAATTAATTTGATCGACAGTCAGTTTGTCATCTATGTTTTTTATCAAATCCAAACTCGGAGATTTTAATCTCTCATTAGCGAAGCATTAAAAGTTACACCACATATATGCCGACATACCTTCTGTTCCAACATGGCTAAGTCGGGTATGAATCCAGTCATATTACAGTATATTATGGGACACAGCAACATCAACGTAACGCTAAACACATATACCCATACCGGATATGAAAATGCAGTAAAAGAAATGCAAAAGTTCAGCAGCACAAAGTTCGATACCATCCTGACCCAGCTTCAAAATCAAATGTTGTAAGCATTTTGAATTTACGACAAAATTTACGACAAATGATGGCATAACTAAGCAAAGTTATGCAAAGTTATGCCATCTTACGAATATTAAATTACGTTGTAGAAATATCAAAAAATGCCGAACACTCGGCATAATTGAGCATAATTAAGCATATTTGTGAGTTTTCGGGCACAATAAAAGTCGTAACAACTTACCATTATATTATATGTATATATTATCATATTTCTTGCAGAATGCCAAGAAAAATCGTAAACAAAGACCTCTCGCCGAAGCGAGAGGTCTTTATGTACCGGGAATTAGTCTTCCTTCTTGATGATAAGAGCGGTGCCGAGGATAGCGATGATAGCAACGCCGCCTGCGATCATACCGCCGCAACCCTT
>JAFQGP010000108.1 GCA_017415485.1 Clostridia bacterium | reverse complement strand
GATCATTTTGCATTCTCTGCCCGCGTGTACGAGCTTTCGCTCAAGGATCTGCGCGTCATCAAAAAGCATTTCGTTCGATCCGACAAAGATAAGCGATGGCGGCATTGCGGAAACATCCGCAAAGATCGGCGAAATTTCAGGATCCTGAGGATCACCGTTTTCACCGACATAAGAATCAGCGAAGAATTTGAGTCTGTTGTAGGTAAGAGCGATGTCAACATCGGCTCTCGATTTTATACTGTCGCCCGAAAGAGTCAGATCCACCCAAGGCGAGATCGCAATTATGCCGGAAGGGACTTCCTTTCCAAGTGAACGAAGGCGCAGACAAAGCGCATAGCAAAGTCCTCCGCCCGCGCTTTCTCCGCAAAGAATTATTGATTTAGGAGATATTCCGCATTCAATAAGGTATTCATAAGAGCGCAAAACATCATCGACAGCGGCGGGATAAGGTGCCTCGGGTGCAAGTCGGTATGCGGGGGCAAAGACTCGCAAGCCGAGATTTTTTGCAAGAGTGGATGCAAAACCTATCGCAAATTCGATATTGCCGCAGGTGTAGCCTCCGCCGTGAAGGTAGAGGATGACGGTATCACTCTTTCTCGCCTCGGGATGGACCCAAGCAGCCTCGAACGCGCCGAAGTCTTTCTTCTCGATCTCGAGTGTGCGACCCGCAAGGCGGCGCATCAATTCGCCCGAAAGATCCTGAGCCTGACGAAGCTGTTCAAGCGAGTATTTTTCAATTTTTGGAAAGATCGTCTCGATCTGCTTTCTGACAAATTTCTCTGAAAACGCCATATACTCGCTCCTAAAAAAACAATATATTATATTATACTAAAAAAAGTGCGGTCTGTCAAGTCAAACCCGACAGACCGAGATTATTATTTGATTTTCTTCGAGAAATATTCCGCAATATTCACAGTAGGCAAGGCAATAACGCAGATTGCCCAAAGGATCAAAAAGATGCTGTTTGCGACGCTCGCACTATTAGCATTGCTCTTTATCGGAACTTCGGAAACGATATAACCGTCGATAAGCGGTTCAATGCTTTTCGTGATCTCACCGAGGGGAGTTATATTGGCAGATATGCCCGTATTTGCCGCGCGGACTATGGGGAGTCCGGTTTCTATGGCACGAAGTCGGCTTTGGGCGCAATGCATATACACAGCGCGCGAATCCTCAAACCATGAATCATTCGTTGAAACGCAAATTATATCCGCGCCGTCAGAGGCGGTGGCATAAGCAAGCTGCTCGTAGATCGAGTCGAAGCATATAAGACCGCCGACTTTTATTGGCACACCGTTGATTTCTATCTCGAAGATCTCGCTGCCGTTTCCCGGGATAAGATCCTCTGATAGCATTGCTATCTCACCGAGAGGCGGGAATACAGTCATTATAAGCTTTCTCATCGGGACATATTCACCGAATGGAACAAGATGTCTTTTTGCATAAGTTGTTTCGGATATATCACCTTCGGGAGTTGTAAGGCAAAGAATATTCTGCGGACCTTCCGAGGTATAATCAAAGCAGCCAAAGAGAATGTAGACGTCCAGATCGTCGGCAAGATCGGAAACAGCAGGGATATAGCGATTATCCGTTATCGCGGTTTCCGGCCAGACTATCAGCTCCGCACCGTCCTCAGCCGCGCTCTTTGTCAACGATTCATATTTATGATAAATATCCTTCGACGAAGCGTTCCATTTGTCGCGCGAGTTAATATTTGCCTGTATCGCGGCGACTTTTACTGTGGTGCTTGTTTTGGCGGGGATCGACGCAACAATCACTCCGCAGAGCAGGTTAGATAACACGAGCGTCAACGACAAAATCGCGCGGAGCTTGAATTTGCCGATAATCAATGCTTGCGCGATCAAGCACGACACAAGCACGATAAGGAACGGGACAAAATACGTGCCGAAAATCGAGGAAGAAAGAACCGAATATGGCACTCCTTCGGTAAGTTGTCCGAGCGAGAGTCTTCCCCACGGGACACCGAACCAAAACTTTGTCCTTATCCATTCGCAAAGAACATATGCGGATGCGCAAGTGAACGGAAGGAATATCGGATACTTATTTGAAAGCGGAAGCCTCGAAATGCGGACGAGGAGCATACCGAGCAATCCGCCGAATATTGCGGCAAGGATCGGGAGCCCGAACACGGCGATTATGACAACACCCGCGGCGCCGAGCTTCGACATACCCGTAAATTCAAGCGGATAGAAGCTTACGAACCAATGATAGACTATGACATTCTGCGAATAGATCAGCCAGAAGCCGCCACCGAAAGATTGCTTCAAGCCGATTCCCTTCTTTGATGCACAATGCAAAGCCAATGCGGCGGGGATGAATGCGAGCCACTCGAGCACGGCACCGACAAGAGTTGGGAACGTCATACACAAGCCCGACAATATCCCCGACAGCGTCAGATACAGAAATATCCGGTGCTTTTTCTCGGGATAAATAAATGATCTCAGTTTTTCGTTCATTTGCGGTAATCAAAATCGGCGCAGAACCAAACCGACTCGCGCGGCAAGCGGTATTCCTTGCCCGAAAGATAGTCAAGAACGTCTCCGCTCTGCTCAAAATCGAAGCGAAGCTTATAAGAATAGAGAGCCTGATAATGATAGCCCTTCTTTTTATCGTCGCGGTTTACTCCGTACTTCCCGTCGCCGAGCAGAGGATGCCCTATGTGCGAAAGATGCGCGCGGATCTGGTGAGTTCTGCCGGTAAAGAGTTCAACTTCAAGCAAGCTTGCACCGTTTTTGCTTGATTGAACACGATAGCCGGTGATTATTTCACGGTAGCCGGGCTTCGAGGTGTCCGAAACATCAACTGTGTTCGTTTTTTCGTTCTTTTTGAGATAGCCCTTCAGAACGTCCGCCTTCTTGGGCATAGTGCCGTGTACTGCACAAAGATAAAATTTGCTCACCTGACCCGATTTGATGCGATAGTTCATATCGCGGAGCGCGGCGGCATTCTTTGCGGCGATAACGATTCCGCCAGTGTTGCGGTCGATCCTGTTGCAAAGTGCGGGTGCAAAAGACTGCTCCGCGCGGGGATCATACTCGCCCTTACGGTAAAGATAGCTTTGCAGATGCATAAGCAGAGTGTTGTCCCTTCCCTCATCGTCCTCGTGGACAAGGACACCGGGGCGTTTGTTCATCAGAATGATGTTTTCGTCCTCATAAACAACATCGAGCTTGGGCTCTATTCTTGCAATAGCACCGACATCCTGCTCGGGCGAATCAAAGAACTCGTCGCGGATGAAGAGCTGGAGCTCGTCGCCCTCTGTAAGCATTACGTCGGGTTCTGTTCTCGCGCGGTTTAGCTTGATCTTTTTTGTTCTTATAAATTTATACATAAGCGACTTCGGGAGTCCCTTGACTGCCTTCCCGAGGAATTTATCAAGGCGCTGACCCGCATCGTTCTTTTCAATTTTAATAATTCTCATAATTTAGAAATCGGGGCTGAACCTGTCAGCCCCATTGTAGATTTATTTAGTTCCGAAAATTCTGTCGCCGGCGT
The DNA here is from genome assembly GCA_017415485.1 of Clostridia bacterium. GTDB lineage: Bacteria > Bacillota > Clostridia > Oscillospirales > CAG-272 > CAG-390. The sequence goes on along the minus strand of JAFQGP010000108.1, from coordinate 27,774 downwards.
CTCCGAGGCCGGGAACGATGTATGCGTGGTCATTGAGCTTTTCATCAAGTGCGGCAACGTAGATATCTACGTCGGGATGGTCAGCCTGAACCTTTGCAACTCCCTCAGGAGCGGCAACAAGAGCCATGAACTTGATCTGCTTACAGCCATACTTATTCTTCAGAATGGTGAGCGCGTCGCAAGCCGATCCGCCTGTTGCAAGCATCGGGTCAACGAGGATAACGATTCTGTCGTCGATGTCGGGCGGCATCTTGCAGTAATACTCAACGGGAAGATGGGTTTCGGGGTCACGGTAAAGGCCGATATGTCCAACCTTTGCTACAGGAACAAGGCGCTGGAGACCGTCTACCATTCCAAGACCTGCACGAAGGATGGGAACGATGGCAAGCTTCTTGCCTGCGATCTTTTTTGCAGTCATCTTGCAAATGGGGGTTTCGATCTCAACATCCTCAAGAGGAAGATCGCGGGTAAGCTCATAGCCCATAAGCATTGCGATCTCGTCAAGAAGCTCGCGGAAATCCTTGGAACCTGTCTTCTTGTTTCTCATAATGGACAACTTGTGTGTAATAAGGGGGTGGTCAACGATATGCAGTATGCTCATTTGTACTCTCCTCTTCTTTACGATTGTAATATTTGTTACCTCTATTATACTCCCAAATCGAAAAATTTGCAAGACAATTTTTTAAGTTTTTCGAGTATTTTGCAATATTTTTTCAAAAATCAAGATTATTTACACTTGAGATATTTACTTTTGCTCGCCAAGGTGATAAAATAATATAAATGATATTATTAAAAGAGGAGGCGACGCTCGTGCAAAAAAAGATCGGAATCATAACTCTCGGCTGCAAGGTAAATCAGTACGAGAGCGAGGCATTTGCCGAAGAGCTTCGCAAAAGAGGATATTTGACTTCCGATGGCGGCGAGGACTGCGACGGTTATATTGTAAATACCTGTACCGTAACCGCAGAGGCGGACAGAAAGTCGCGCCAGATGATCCGCCGCGCGGCAAGAGCCAAGGAGGGCGTGCCCGTTGTTGTCACGGGTTGCACCGCAGAATACTCGGCAGAAGAGCTTTCCGAGATCGACGGTGTAATTGCCGTTTGCGGAAATGCAAAGAAACTTGAATGCGTCGATATTCTTGATAATTTTTTCAAGGATGCAGATAATGAATACCCTATCGTAAGCGTGCCGCCGATAGAAGAAGCGGGATTTGAGAAAATGGCGCTTAACGCGTTCCCTCGAACTCGCGTATACATCAAGATCGAGGACGGATGTGAGAACAAATGCGCTTATTGCGCCATTCCGAAGGCGCGCGGAAACGTTCGCTCGAAAGCACCGGAGGACATTCTGCGAGAGGTTAAAGGATTTATCGATGCGGGATGCCGCGAGATCGTTCTTACGGGCATCGAGACCGCATCATACGGCAAAGATATTGACGGAATTGATCTTGGCAGACTCTTGCGCCTTGTCGACGCTATTGCGGGAGATTGCAAGATCAGGCTCGGTTCGCTTGATCCCTCGCTTTTCAAAGAAAAGTTTGTAGATGAGATCAAGGATCTTTCGTCGCTTGCACCGCATTTTCATATTTCGCTGCAAAGCGGATCTTCAAAAGTTCTCGCTCTTATGCGCAGAAAATACAATGCAGATATGGCGCGTGAGGCTATGGAAAGACTTCGCGGTGCCATTCCGAACGTGATGTTCACAACCGATATTATCGTCGGCTTCCCCGGCGAAGGTGAGGAAGAATTCGAGCAGACAGTTGAATTCGTCAAGGAAGCAAGATTCTTGTCCGCGCATATTTTCCCCTATTCGGAACGCGAGGGCACTCCCGCTTCGCAGATGGACGGCAAGGTTCCCGTTGAAATTCGCCGTGAGCGCGCGGCAAAGCTTATTGAAATTCAAAAGGAGATCACCGAAGCTCTGCTTGCCGAGGAGATCGCTCGCGAACCCGAACGTGTAGTGCTTTTTGAAACATATTCAAACGGCATCGCACACGGACACACCGATTCCTTCCTTGAAGTCAGCGCTCCCGCGCCTTATGATCTGCACGGTGAACGTGTAAAGGTAAAGCTCAACAGATGCGAGAACGGTATCTGCTACGGTGAAATTGCAAAGGGTGATCTTCCCGCAGCAAAGCCCGTGAGAAAGCAGGGACTTGTTTCGGGCTTCAGAACCTGCACGGCGGAGTATCTTGCAAGGATCGACCGCGATCTTGGTCTCGAACTTACCGAACCACAGCTTGCGGCGCTTCAGTCGCTTTACGTTTCGCAAAGAAAAGACCCGACGGTTGCAGAGCTATATTTTATGGCGGCGGCACTCAAAAAGAGTGTGGCTAAAGCTTCGTTTAACAGATATATTGACAAAATCACCGACATCGACGACGATGCGCGCGATCTTCTTGCGGATATTACAAGAAGATACGCCCGCGAGGCGGGAATCGGAGATAACGCTCCGTCTATTCTTTCTCTTGCCGAATATGCAGCCACGGGAACGATCGGTCGCGATATGTGCGGAATTGATATTTCGCTCTCCTCTCTTTCCGAATACGTTGTGCCTTACAGCGGCAGCAGCAGAGTTGTCCATTCGAACGACTTCACACTTACACTCTCATCGGGCAAGCCGATCTCGGGCAAAAAGATCGGAAACATCGGTGTTATACTTGCACCCGGCAAGGGTGATGACGTTTATGAATTTCTCGATAAGGCTCAACAGATCTGTCGCAAGTTCCTTAAGGAATACCCGGACGTATACGTTACTTCTGCGGGAACGGGATGTCTGCTTGATGACCTTTCCGTGATCGAAGGCGGGCTTCTGATCGACACTTCTCTGCTCCCGAATCCCTCGAGATTTGCGGATGACGTGTTCCTTCCCCAAGCGCCCGCGATCATACTCTTTGCGGACAAGGAAAGACTTCCCGCGCTTTGGAAGATCGCGTCGGGTTACGGCATAACACCCTCGGCGCCGATAGCGAAGGCGAAGAGCGGACTTACCGTGAAAGCTGCAGAGGGCGACGTTAAGATCGACCGAGACATCATCAAGAAATTTGAGCTTTCTCTGCCCATAGAGATCAAATACGATCCCGATTCCTTTGTTGAAACAAAGGAAAGCGGAATTGATAAAGCCGAAATCCCCGGCACGCCATTCACTCTCACTGAAAGATACGTTGGCGGTGAGCATCTTTACGAGGATCTTGCGGACGCGATGGCGGAAGGAAATGCGGTCTACGCGATCGCGGGAATCATCGATTCCAACGATCCTGCCGTCATTTCCGCAATTCTGACGCTCGACTCTTTCAGAAGGAACAAGGCGGCGAATATCGAAAGTGCGCGTTTCTTTATGGGAGAAAAGACATCGATTTGCGTTTATAGGCTCACAGAGAAAAAATAATTCGTAAAAATCTTCGTTTTTTCAAAAAAATATTTCAAAAACACTTGCATTTTTTAGACTTTTGTGGTATAATATCGGGTGTTGTATGTAATTTGGCTTAATTGTCCTAAGGAGGTGCTTATAATGGCAAAATGCAGTGTATGCGGCAAGGGCGTTGTCTTTGGTCATCAGGTTTCTCACTCTAACCGCAAGACCAACAGAGCTTGGAAGCCTAATATCCGTAAGGTAAAGGTTAGCGTTGACGGAACAGTTAAGACCGTTCCTATGTGTGCTCGTTGTCTCCGCACTATGAAAAAGGCTGAGAATGCCTAATTTCAATTAATGAAAAACAGCCCCGGCGGCTGTTTTTCTGTTTATTGGTAAAAAATGATTTGTGTTTGTGATTACAGAACCCCGAAGGGCGTTCTCGATTCATTGAAGAAAGATTTTGAGATCATACAGCTTCCGCCCGACACTTCTCTGCCCGAGGCGGTAAATGGACACAGTGATCTATTGATATTCAAGATTGATAATAAGTTAGTTACAAGGAAGAGCTATTACCGGACAGCCAAGGATAAGATCGATCTTATTTGCGATAAGGGCGGACTTGAACTTGTTCTTTCGGAAACCAAAGCAGGTGACAAATATCCAAGCGACTGCGGACTTTGCGCCGCGGTTTCGGGAAGAAAAATAATCTGCAGAAAAGCTTCGACGGATGTGGAAATTCTGCGATTGGCGGATGATCCGGGGTATAATCTGCTAAACGTTCCGCAGGGATACTCAAAGTGCTCCTGCGCTGTTCTTGCGGACGGTGCGATCATTACCGCCGACCGCGGGATCGCCAAAGTCACACTCGAGAATGGCATCGACACGCTTCTTATAAGCGAGGGCAATGTCGAGTTGCCGGGATACGCTTATGGCTTTATCGGCGGCGCAACCGGTCTGTGCAAAAATACGCTCTACTTCTGCGGAAATTTAGAATCCCATCCCGATCATACCGCAATCGAGGAATTTGCGAGAAAGCACAGCACGAAATGTGTTTCGCTTTCCGAAGAAAAGCTTTATGATGTGGGTTCTCTTCTGTTCATATCAAAACAAGCCTGAAAAAAATCAGGCTTGTTTTTTTGATATGCCGGGAAGGATGATCTGCACACCGAACATATCGCCTTCCTCGAAATAGTCGATCATTCCGCGGTGGTCTTTTACGATCTTTTCGACGATCTTGTGACCATAGCCGTGGGATGAGTTGTCGTTCTTGGTTGAGCGGAGATCGGGGTTGGTTTTCAGCACCGATTTGCCGATCGTGTTTTTGAAGATGATCATTCGGCTTGCGTTTTCGACCGAGAAAAGGATCTCTATGCGCTTTTCTTCAAGGTTTGAAATCGCCTCGATGGCGTTATCGAGAATGTTGCCGAAAAGGCAGGCGAGGTCGCGGTCTTCGATATCCGAAAAATCTGCGATCAAGCCGGAAATGACTATCTGTGTATCGGTAAGCGCGCTGAGCTTGGAATTGATTATATAGTCGATCGTTTTATTTTCCGAGCGGATAACTCTGCCCATCGACTCGATCTCGGGGATGAGCTTTGCGAGATATTCGCGGCTCTCGTCGGCTTTTCCGGCTTCAAGTTGGGCGTTGATGACAGAAAAATGTTGCTTCATATCGTGCTGAATGCGGCGGACGTTCTGCCAGACTGCTGTGGTCTCCTCGTGGCGGGCGCTGTCGAAGGCGGTCTTTTCTTCGAGGAGCTTGAGCTCGTACTCCTTCCTTTGCAGCCTTTGGATCTGCGCGAGCATAAAGTATAGGATAATGTTTACCAAAAGGAATGACACGATAAGCACGGCGATCTGCGCGCCGAGGGTGCTTGCGTGATCCGTTGTGGCGATCACCATTGTCGCGCCGAGTCCGAACACCGAAACCGCAGAAACCGTGAATGTAAGCACCGCATTCAATCTGCCTACTTTGCCGTCCACGTTTACAAAGGCAAGGATCAGGCGGAGAAGCGTGAAAAGGACTATCTTATGGAGGATAACGTAAATGTACCTGACGGTCGAATCATTGCCCATAAGGTGGGATTCGAAATCTTGCGTTATCATCGAAATTACGATAAAGAGCGTGCTGCTGACCGCCATCAGCGAGACCCAGAACAGACATACGGCAAGTATTTGTCGGAATGAAATGCTATATGCGGAAATAGCGGTATACATCAAGGTGATCGCAGCGCACAACAATATTGATACCGTATTAAAATCGGCAAACAGCTTGTCGCAAAAAACGGTAACACATAAAATCAGCAGAACCGCGCCGACCTGATATCTCCCTTTACTTTCAAGCTTACAAAACCTTGTGACGAACCATATTGTAAGTATAGAATCAAAGAGAGTGGCGGCTACCTCAAACATCTGCATCATCTTGAATACCTCCTGCGGACGAATTGCATATAGGCTTCCTTGAACTCGCGGCGATGGGTTGCGGCAACGGAGAGCACGCTGCCGTCCTTCATCAAAACCTGCGAGCCGCTTTGCGCCTCCGAGATATGCTCGAGGTTGACTATATACGCAGAATGGATCTTGAAAAATCTCTTGTCGGTGCAAATGCTTTCAAGCGCCTTGATCGTGCCGCGGCATTTATAGGTCGCGCCGTTTTCGCAATAGATATTATAGTAGTTTTTGTTGTTCTCAAAATAGAGCACATCGCTCGGGCGGAGGGTGACATTGCCTTCGGTCGAGTTGAAGGAGAGTGCCTGCGTTTCCGAAAGGCACTTTTCTATTGCCTTGTCAAATGCGGAGGGCAGTTCTTCTTTAAGATGAAGCTTACGCAAAAAGCGGAAGGGGCTGTAAGCGAAGGATTGATAAACATAATTATCGTAAGCCGAGACGAATATGATGAGGGCTTTCGGATCCTTTTCGGATATTTTCGCCGCGAGATCAAAGCCCGTGATCTTCGGCATATCTATATCGAGGAAGATAATGTCGAAATCCATCTGCTCCATGAACGAGAGAACAAGCTCGGGCGAGGTGAAGGTGGGACCGATCTTGAGGTCAAGATCGCCCTCATATTTCGCGGCAAGCGCGGTCAGCTCGTCGGTCAGAGTCGCGGCAAAGCAAGGATCGTCATCGCAGATAACTATTCTGATCATGTTTTTACTCCGTTGTTTTGATAAATATATTATAGCATATCGGCGCGGAAATGTAAATGTTTTTATGCTATTATAATTATACACTAAATTCGCGTCGAGCGCGGATTTTGGGATAAATCGCTTGATTTTAGGGATAATTTGAAAATTTTGATCAAATTATCCCAGAAAATGCACTAATTATCCCACTTTTTGCTTTTGGGCGGAATTTGTGATATAATAATGGTGCGGTCGGGAAAGACCGGGAAGGAGATAATGATGTTATCACGAGTAGAAAACTATGAAATGTGGGAGTCGATATACAATTGGATCGTTTTTCTCGGAGAACTTGCACTGATAGTTCTGGGATGCGTGATGATCTATTTTATTTACAGATATTTGAGAGTGGTTAATAAACGAACGAAAGCCGTTAAGAAGTTGAAAAAGAGTGCGGCGAGGGCGGGATTCAAATGCCAAAAGACCGGCAGTTATCTTAACTTCGATTCACACAATATGGAGACTTGTTTTGTTCTGACCAAGGGGCTTACTCAATATAACGTAAGATTCCTTACGACATTTGGAAAGAACCGCACCCTTCGTTTTTTTGCTCCCGATGCTTACGTTAGCGAAAAGAATGTCGGTTACATTCTTCTTAACACCACCGCGGCACACTACATCAATTTAGCGAGAATATTCAGACCAAAAAATATCCCCGCAGATATGCTCAAATTGACACACTCAGAAATGGTCGAGTTCCCCAGTAATACTATCTACACAAAGGGAGTCGAAGTCCTCCAAAGCGGAAACGTACACGAAATTGTAATTTTCAATCCCGTCCCTCTCAAGGCATTTTTCCTTGACAAAACAACCTGGACACAGGTGATTGGCGGTGAGACTTGGCAGAATTTGAGCTTTCACGATATCGGAAGCTTTTGCTCGATGTTGGAGCGAACTTACAACTAAAGACACAAAGCACACCTTTAGCGGGTGTGCTTTTTCTGTTGCGATTGGGATAATTGGAGAAATTGGGGATAAATCAAGCATTTCAGGGATAAATTGATACCTTCGACCGTTTTATCCCAAAACCGCCGCGAATTATCCCATTTTTTAATTTGGTTCCGAAATTGTGATATAATGATGATGCGGTCGGATAAGATCGCAAAGGATATACAACGGAGGTTTGTTATGAAAAGTTTTTTATCCGCGATTTTGGCAATTATTATGATTATCGTTTCTCTTGCATCTTGCTCCAATGAGACACACGAGGAGACAAGTGCCGAAACCACTTTAGGCGTTGATGAAACAACCGCAAAGCCCGAAAAGCCGGAAGTGCCGCTGAATCAGACGATTAATATTATGTGTAATACTTTGACCGAAGATTTTGTCAAAAGACTTGTAAAAGGATTTAAGTCAACTGTTTATGGAGTTAAAGTCAATCTTACGGTAGTTGAAGGTGGCTCAGATGCTTACAGCGAAAAGATTTCGGCTGACGTTCTGGGACAGAACGGACCCGATATTTTTATAATCTGTGACGATCACTTTAAAAACACTAACGATTATATCGAAAACGGTGTCTTTGCAGATATTGATGAGATCAATGCCATTTGGGATTATCTGCATTGGGATAATTATAACGAAGAAATCATGAATTACGGTATCGTTGACGGCAAGCGAGTTATGTTTCCGATCTTCTACTCTGTACCTATTATGATTGGAATGAAAGAAGTACTTGACGCCGAAGGTATTAAGTATGGTGACGGTGTTACTTTTGCGGAATTTGCGGATTCTTGCCTTAACTCGTCTATTCCTACATTCAGAAAGCCTATATACTTCCACAATATGTACCGTTATGCAGGACTGGACGTAATTGACGAAAAGGCTATCAATGCGGATTTTGAAGGTGAGAAATTCAAATCATTTATGGAAGATTATCTTGAATTCTTCCCTGACATCTACAATGGAGGGTACTCCTCTTTAAGCATAAAGAGCACGGGATATACTGATACACTATGCGGTGCGCTTCTCGCCGAAGATATGCTGTTTTTCAGCTTCAATCATGCAGATTCGGACTATTGCAATATCCCTGTGTTTGATAGTGTAATAACCGCAATAGTAGAGAACGGTAACACCCCGGTTATAACCTATATTCCTTCCGTTGACGGTAAAGGGCCGGCGACAACTATTGAATATTCTCTGGCGATTAATTCAAATACACAGTATCCCGAAGCATGTATGCAGTTCTTGAGATATGCATCAAGCATTGAATATCGTGCAGATGATAACTACTTCGGTCATCTTTTCGTTAATAATAAGTACAGAGAGGCAATAGAAGATCTCTACTACGGGGAAGAACTCGATGTTTCTTCCGATTACAAAAAGCGTGAATTCAACTTTGATTATGAAGATATAGACAAAGAGATACTTGATCAGTATTTTGCGATTCTTGATAAAGCTTATGTACCTGAATTTGTCAGCACTCAAGCCTTGACTTATGCAAATTCAATCGCACTCCAAGTTGATAAATATGGCATGACTCTCGACGAAGCTGCTAAAGAATACAAACGTAAACTCGAACTTTTCCTAACCGAATAATATGAAACGTGTTTTTATACGGATGAAAAGGATCATTCCGCCGCTTCTTATGCTCGCGCCGAGCTTGATCGGTGTAATGATCCTTTACATCATCCCTCTCATCAATAATTTTTCCGAATGCTTCACCGAGGGTGTGAATGAAAAGGTTTATGTCGGCTTCAAAAATTTCACCGATCTCTTTTCAAACAAGGCTTTCGCGCTTGCGGTGGGTAATACCCTGCGATTCTACGCCATTGCCATTCCCGCGCTTTTGATAATTCCGCTTTTGCTTGCTCTGGCGGCGGTCAGAAATAAGAAGATCTCTTCCTTTTGCACCGTCGCGATGACTATGCCGATCGTTATGCCGCTTGTTTCGGTAATGTTGGTGCTTGACTCGTTTTTTGTAAGTAATGGGTTTCTTAATTCCGCGCTTGAGTGGCTTGGTATGACCCCAATCGACACGCACGGCGATGGTTTTTCTTTCGTTTATCTCGTTATCGTTTTCGTGTTCCGCTATTCGGGATATAACTTCCTGCTTTACCTTGCGGGGCGTGTGAGGATAAAGAAGGAGTATTACGAGGTTGCGGCACTTGACGGCGCGGGCGCGGTGCGGAGCTTTTTTAAGATCACGCTTCCGCTTATGATGCCGACGTTTTTCTTGACTTTTATTGTCACGATCATCAATTCCTACAAGCTTTACCGCGAGGTGTATTGGATCGGCGGAGATTACCCAAATGAAACGATCTATATGATCCAGCATTTCATCAACAACAATCTTCATTCGCTCAATTATCACCGCCTCGCCGCCGCGAGTGTTTTGATTTTGATCGTCACGCTCGTTATCGTCGGTATACTCTTCTTCATTCAAAGTCGCGTAGAGGTGGAGTCATGATGAAAATTAAACGAATCATACCGCGCGCGGGGTTGATCTGCTTGATGCTGTTTGTCGGAGTTATCTGCTTTTATCCGATGGTTTCACTATTGTTCAATTCCGTGCTTGAACCGAATTATTTGCCGAGAGGTATGCTTTCGAGGATTTCACATTTTTCGCTCGGTCAGTATTACGAAAGCCTTTTTGAGAACAGCAAGTTCTTGCGCGGTCTGCTCAATTCGGCTTTTATGGCGTTTTCGATCACGCTTGGGCAGATTACGATCTCAATCCCCGCCGCGTTTGCGCTTGAAAAATACAAGATTCCCGGCAAGGAGATCTTGTTTGGAGTTTATCTTATTCTGGTGCTTCTGCCTTATCAAGTACTCCAGCTTCCGCATTATCTGCTGATGAAGGAATGGGAGTTGATGGACACGCAGATCTCGATCATTTTGCCGAATATCTTTTCGACGATCGGTGTTTGCATTTTGCGGCAGGGGATGCGATACGTTGACAATTCCGTGCTCGATGCGGCGAAGATCGACGGTTGCGGAGATTTCAGACTTCTTTCAAAGATAGCTGTGCCCGGCGCCGCTCCGAGCATCGTTGCCGCGGCACTTCTCATCTTCCTTGATTCCTGGAATATGGTCGAGGCGCCGAAGATCTTTCTGACTTCGGTCGACAAGATGCCGATTTCGATGATATTCAATTCAGTTTCGGGCACGGGACGGAATTACGCGATGGGTGTGCTATGTCTTATCATCCCTTTTCTGCTTTTCGGACTGTTTGCGGAAAAGCTTAAATCATTCATAGATACCGTGTGAGGTTAAAATGGATAAATTACTGAACAATAAATTTTTCTTTCTGCTCGTTGCATTTCTGCTTTTGATGATCGTTTGCTTTTACGCATCGGTAACGATCGAAGACCTGCGAACACCGCGCGTGACGCTTGCATCGATCAAGGAGGGTGCGCTTGAATATTCTTATTCCGTATCAGCACGCGCGGAAGCAACACCCGATACTGTTATTCTCTGCGAAAATGACGGAGTCGTAACGAAATGTGATGCCCAAGAGATGACCGAGATGAAGAAGGGAGACCACATTATAACGATCGGAGAAACCGATATAGTTGCGCCTGCGGACGGATATCTTGTTGAGCTGTATTTCGATCTCGGCGATTCGGTCAAGGTGGGCGAGAAAATTTGTACTTATCTTAAAGCAGTAAATATGGTCTATGTCACTGTAACCGTCCCGAAGGCAAAGGGAGATACTTTTGAAGTCGGCGACGACGTTAAGGGCAAGGCGGTGCGCGACGGCAAGGCAACTTCGATCAAGGGAAGCATCAAATCGAAAGAGCTCGCCGCGAATTACACGGATTATACCTTTACTCTCGCATTCGATAACACTAAAGGCAAGATAGAATTCGGCGACACACTTGCACTTGAACTGACAAGGCAGAGCGACGCGCACGATTGCGTTATCCCCAAATCCGCGCTTTTCGCCACGGATAAGGATGATTTATATTATGTTTACCTCGCCGAAGCGCTTGAGGATGGCAGATACGATATTTACCGCTATGAGGTCACCGTGATCGAGGAAAACGATATTTATGCCGCGATAAAACGAAATTTCAGCAAGGATAAGTTCGTTGTCACCTCGACGACGGCATCTCTCGGCTCACACTCCGAGGCAATCGAGGAATGAGGTGGCTATGTTTCGGAAGATACTTAAACAATCCGCGCTTGTGCTGCCGTTGATCGTTTTACTGTTGCCGATATTTCTGATACCTCTTTCTTTTTTCAAGAATCCCGACATAAAGGTCTGGCGCAGTCCGTCGGGATTCACCCTTTCGGGGATTGAGAAATATTCGGATTCCTGTACCTTTGCGGCGAAATATAAAACTGATATTTATGCAGTAAACGCGGGATTCCTTGATGCAGTCGGATTTGAGCTCATAATTGGCAGAGATTTTGACAGCGGAATAATGTCTCGCGGCGACTGCGTTATTGCAGTGAGCAAGTCTTACGCACTTGAAGAATTCCTGACCGTCGATGTTCTTGGATGTACGGTTGAGATCAACAAGGTTCAATACAAGATCAGCACAGTTTTCGATGATGAAACCAACTCGTTTGGAGATATTGCCGGAATTGATTTTTCCAACACATTCTTTATGCCATACACTTCGGTATCCAATTACGCCGATTTGACGGTTACCACGGTTGTTTGCACGGGTGAAGTTCCGGAGGAGCTGTCGCTGAGATTGATGAAAGCAAAATGCTCTGATATCGGGTATTATAAAAGGCAGTTGCGCGTCACGCAGTATATCCTTCTGCTTGTTTTGGCGGGAATGTCTACGGTGATAAACCTCATAAAGTTCCGAAAAAGCAAATGGAGATGGATATTTTTGATATTATTTTTTATCATTATTATGCTTTTGATCTGTGCAGTAGGCAATCTTCCGAGCAATGCTGTACCGCAGAAAGGAAATGTTTTTGACATAGAATATCATTCAGAGGCTTTCAAAGGAATCGTTGGATCATTATTAAGCGGAGATATCAGAACCACACCAAAACTGTTTTATCTTTACAAAATCGCGATAACAATATATTCGGTTGTAATTCTTACGGGAATTGCGCTTATAAACCAAAAGCTTACAAGCTGAAAGCACACCCTTTTCCGGGTGTGCTTTTGCTATCAATCGTAAATGATTCTTCCGTCTTTTCTCGGTTTGGCGGTGGGGTATTCGCAGTCGCGGTAGCCGAGGATGCAGTTACCGATGCCGATATAGTTATCGCCGAGGCCCCATTTTGCTTTGAGGGCTTTGCCTTCTTCGGTCTCGAACATTTCGCGGGCGCGGTGGATCCAGCAGGAGTCGACGCCAAGGCTGTATGCGGCGAGCATCATATTGCCGATGACGAGGCTTCCATCCTCGATGTAGGTGAAGCGGTCGCTGTCCGAAAGAACTACAACAACGGTGGGCGAGCCGTAGAATGGGTCGGCATCAGGGTTGCCGAGTATTTCGGCGTTGAGGCGGCGGAGCGTTTCGCGTGTCTCGGGGTCTGTGACGGCTACCATCACGGGCGCTTGCCACGCCTTGCCGTTTGCCGCCCAGCTTCCCGCCTTGAGTATTTCGTCGAGAAGCTCGGCGGGGACGGGTCTGTCTGTATATTTCTTTACACTTCTTCTTTCGTAAATCGCGTTCAAAACTTCGTTCATTATGCTTTTCCTCCGTTTTTTCTTTATTGTATCATATTTTGGGCGGTAATGCAAGAGTTTTTCTTGACAATTCTCTTCTTCGGTGATATAATGTTTTTGAGGTGATGAATATGAGAAAAGCTATTTTCGTCGGAAATTCATTTATTTACTACGGCGGATGCGTTTATACGGGCAAGACCTGGAGGGTCGACGAGACAAGTGCCATCGACTACGCAAGAAGGCAGGACGACCGCGCGTATTTTTATCAGATCTGCAAGCAGTACGGTGTTGAAATAAGTGTGACGGACGCGACTCACGGAGGGCGTATTCTCGCCGAGTTTACCGAAGCGGGCGACGGCAAGGATTATCCTACCGCTGGAATCGATCTGCTTGGCGGATACGATCTTTCGTCTTACACAGACGTATTTATCTCCGAGGCGGGACGCAACAACAAGGACTTTATCCGCGACATTGAAGCTGTTATGAGACGTTTTTCGCCGGATGCGAATTTCTATTATCTGATTCATAATTACACGGTTTCGCAAAGGCACAACGAGATCTATTCCGCTCTCCCCTACCTTCGCAGCAAGGGCGTTAAGATCATTCCTTGGGGACAGCTTGTTTATGACATTTGGGTCGGAGATGCGGAGATAGTTGATGCAGAGTGCAAATACAACAAGAATTCCTTCATCGTCAAGCAGAGCGAGCGCGATGGTTTTCACGAGAATCCGCTTTGCGGCTACATCTGCGCGCAGATGTGCTTCACTGCGATGACTGGCGAGAGTGCGTCAGGCACCGATCTTTCATTCTGCTCCGAAGTTATCAATTTTGATAAATACATTTCGGATCACTATGGATTTGAAGGCTCGACAACGAATTTCCCCGAAATCCTTGCAAGCCGGGATATGGAACAGATCAAAAAATACTGCGACGAATATATCAAACAATTTAATTGAAAATAACGGCTGTTGCGTGCAACAGCCGTTATTTTTATGATATATCGCTTCCGCTGAAGGAATACGGAAGAAGCATTGAAAGCGGGTAGATATTGGGTCTGCGGGAGTTGCCGGTGATGACGAGGAGGTCGCCATTAGGGCTGAATTCAGCCATAAACTGACGGCAGATGCCGCAGGGCAGGCATTCGTCGATCGACTCATTTATACCGCCGCAGATGGCGATTGCGGAAAATTCACGTTCACCTGCGGCAATGGCAGTCGTGAAGGCGTTTCTCTCGGCGCAGATCGTTCCGCCGTAGGAGGCATTTTCGACGTTACAGCCGAGAAAGATGTTACCCGACTTGCAAAGCAGAGCCGCGCCGACCTTGAAATGCGAATAGGGAACGTATGCGTTCTCGCGCGCTTTTTCGGCGAGTGTGAGGAGTTCCGCAACCGTCGGCTCTATACCCTCGCAGATAAGTCCCGCGATTCCGGGAGCTTCGTAGACGGTCTCGGAACCAAGCAGAGCGCAGACTGTCGCCGCAACGGTGTCAAAGCCGTCGATGGTGCCGAGTTCGAGGGGAGTTATATGCTTACCTGCAACTATCATCGGAACGTACTCGCGGGTGTGGTCGGTCGTTTTGGTATATGCGGGGTCACAGCCGTGATCGGCGGTAATTATCAGAACGTCATCCTCGCGCATTTTGTGGAGAAAATTGCCGAGCCATTCGTCAAACTCGGTGATAGCGGCGGCGTAGCCGTCAACGTCTCTGCGGTGGCCGAATTTTGAATCGAAATCTACGAGATTGGTGAAGCAAAGCCCGCGGAAATCGCGTTTTGCGATCTCGCTTGTTTTCAGAAGACCGTCGGCGTTGCTTTCGCTGTACGTGTACTCTGTAAGTCCGCGGCCTGCAAAAATATCGTTGATCTTTCCGACGCCGATGACATCAAAGCCTTCTGCTTTGAGAGAATCGAGCATTGTGTCCTCGGTCGGTTCGAGTGAGAAATCGTGGCGGCGTGAGGTGCGGGAGAAGTTACCTACCTCGCCCTCGAAAGGACGCGCAATAACTCTGCCGACGGCGTGGTCACCAACGAGGATCTTTCTTGCCATTCTGCAATACTCGTAAAGCTGCTCGGGTGGGACGAGGGATTCGTGTGCCGCGATCTGGAAAACGCTGTCGGAGGAGGTGTAGACGATAAGATCGCCCGTTTTCAGATGCTCCTCGCCGTAATCAACGAGAACCTGAGTCCCCGAATACGGCAGGTTACAAAGCACACCTCTGCCCGTTGCCTTTTTGAATGCCTCGATTACCTCCTCGGGGAATCCGTTCGGATATGTGGGAAGGGGCTTTTCGGATATGATTCCCGCCATTTCCCAATGGCCGATGGTCGTGTCCTTGCCGTTTGAAAGCTCGCGCAGACGTGCAACTGCGCCGGAAATACTGCCAAGAGCCTCTGCGGGGGCTTTTTCTTTTTGTCCTTCTATTGCAAAAAGACCGAGTTTGGTGAGATTCGGTGCGTTGAATTTCTTAGATTTCACGACAGCACCGAGGGTGTCCGCGCCCGCGTCGCCAAATGCGGCGGCATCGGGTGCTTCTCCGATTCCGAAGCTATCGAGAACAATGAGAAATACGCGTTTGATATTTTCCTTCATTTCAGCCTCAATTCATAGCCACGGCAACTTCGAGGGCGACTTCCATCATCTGAGTGAATGAGTTCTGTCTTTCCTCTGCCGTTGTGACTTCGCCTGTGAGAAGGTGGTCGGAGATCGTGCAGATCGCGAGAGCCTTCTTACCTGCACGAGCGGCGTTCATATAAAGTGCAGCGGCTTCCATTTCTACGGCAAGACAGCCAAGCTTCATCCACTTGCCCGACGCGGTTTCATCGTCGCAATAGAAGGTGTCGGAAGAATAGAGGTTACCGACGTGGTATCTTGCTCCCTTTTCTTCGCAAGCTTTTACCGCTTCTTTAAGAAGTTCGTAGCTTGAGATCGCGGAAAAATTGCCGGGCAGACAATACTGCGATGCAAAGTTAGAGTTAGTACAAGCTCCCTGACCAATGACGATGTCGCGGACGCGGAGCTTTTCCTGCATTGCTCCCGCAGAGCCGACGCGGATTATGTTCTCTACTCCAAAGAAATTATAGAGCTCATAGCTGTAAATGCCGATCGAAGGCATGCCCATACCCGATGCCATTACCGATACGGGAACTCCCTTGTAGGTTCCTGTATATCCCTGAACGCCTCGAACATTGTTTACAAGGCGGGCGTTTTCAAGGAAATTTTCTGCGATAAATTTAGAACGCAGAGGGTCGCCGGGCATAAGAACTGTTTTGGCGAAATCCTCGGGACACGCGTTGATATGGGGGGTAGGATAAGGTTTATTCATTTGATATTCCTCCTGTGATGGGGTAAATATATTCCATATTATTTTCTGTAATTTCTCCCGATTCCGGGGCTGATGTGACCGCTTCTTCGTTTGGTCGATCATAAGACGGCAGCATTATTCCGTTTTGCTCGAAAACCAGCAGGACTGTTATTAATGACAGCACCGACAAAATGAGCAAAGCCGCAAGCGGTATTCCGATCCTTCTTAAAAGATACATTATATTCTCCCAATTATTTTATATATTTAGTATATCACAAAGAGGGGATATTTTCAAGTTTTTTTGAAAAAAATCTAAAAAATCACATCATCGCGCGCTTCGACACTATTCACGAAAGAAGGGTGGTAAAATTAGGATAACAATAATAATAAAATAAAAAAGAAAGGAAAAAGGTATGATAAAAAGCAACTGCCAATATCGCTTTACCGCCACGACGGAGGGACTTGTTGTCAGCGTTTCGGGCGAGATTGACCATCACTCCGCGCTTTCAATGCGGCGCGACGTTGACAATATCATTTGGAACAGAACACCGACGCATCTTATCCTTGATATGTCCGAAGTCAATTTTATGGACAGCTCGGGGCTTGGGTTCATTATGGGGCGGTACGCGCTTATGAAAGAGATCGGAGGAAGTCTTTCTTTGCGCGATCCCTCACCCGTTGTTATGAAGATGCTGACAATGACGGGATTTGACAAAAAGGTCCGAATCAGCAATACTGCAAAATTATAAGGAGTAAGAAATGAAAGACAAAAAACACGGCGGGAGACCGCGTCTTGCGCCGATATGCAATGAAATGAAGCTCGACTTCCCCTCTCACTCAAAAAATGAATCCTTTGCGCGTGCAGCGGCGGGTGCGTTTATTGCCTCGCTTGATCCGACGGCATCCGAATTATCCGATATTAAATGCGCTCTTTCTGAAGCTGTAACCAATTGCACGGTACATGCGTACCCCGATCATATTGGCATCATTCGTCTTCAGATCAAGCTTCGGACGGACGGCACGGTCATAATGTCGGTCAAGGACAGCGGTGTCGGCATTCCCGACATCGAAAAGGCGCGTGAGCCTCTCTTCACCACCGATGCTGCGGGCGAGCGGAGCGGAATGGGCTTTACCGTTATGGAATCCTTCTGCGACAGCATCAAGGTCACATCGAAGACGGGCAAAGGTACAACAGTCACAATGACTCGTAAGCTTGCGGGGAAAAGCGCCCTCTGATTACATATTATTTCGGGGGATGACCTAATGAATTCATATTCAAGTGAAAGCAACAGACAACTGATCGAGCTCGCGCAAAACGGAACGGGAGCCGAGCGGGAAAGTGCCACGGAAAAGCTGATATGTGACAATATGGGACTTGTGCGGCATATTGCGCTGAAATTTTGCGGGCGGGGTTGTGAATACGAGGATCTTGTTCAGATCGGCACTATCGGGATGCTCAAGGCGATCAGATCCTTTGATCTTGAACGCGGGACTGCTTTTTCTACTTATGCCGTACCGCTGATACTCGGCGAGATACGGAGGCATCTGCGCGACGACGGGCCGATCAAGGTTGGAAGATCAATTAAAAAGCTCGGAGCCGAGCTTGTACGCGAACAAACGCGAATAATCACAGAAACGGGAAAAGAACCGCATCTTTCCGAGCTTGCGGAAAGATGCGGTGTTTCGCCCGAGGAAGCCGCGGCGGCTCTCGATGCCATCAGCCCCGTTGCCTCTCTTTCGGACAGTCAGGGAGAGGACGGCGAGGGGCTTTGTCTTTACGACCGAATTCCCGATGGGGACGGGCTTCTTGACATCGAGCACGCGCGCGACAGAATTGCTCTCGGGCAGGCTATAAGACTTCTGCCCCCGGAGTGGAGGCAGATAATAGTCTTGCGTTATTTCAAGGATCTGACACAGCAGAAGACCGCAGAGATGCTTGGTCTGACGCAGGTCAAAGTTTCGCGCGAAGAAAAGAAGATCGTTGAATTCCTTCGCGCTGAGCTGACAAAATGATCTTATTCGATATAGAAGGAAAGGATGTTGGTGTCCTCATCGGCAATATACTGAAATGATTCTACGTTTTCAAATCCCGCGAGCTTGAATATCATATTGTTTTGAACAAGCTCTTCGACGGCATCCGCCATGACCTTTGCATCATAGCACTTAAATGCGAAAACGCCATCGCCTTTATATTTCTTCGCAAGCTTGGTGACCGCCGCAAAGCTGTAATAGTCGAGATACATTCCTTCCTTGACGAAATAATTATACTCGGTGGCGGTTGCTTCGGGGTAGTCAAAACCTTCTTCGACCTTGTGAGTTTTCGTTATTTCTTCATCGGAAAGACAGAAGTAATTGTATCTTACTTCCGCACGATTGCCGTCAAGATCATCCCAAGTCAGATCAATATGATAAAAATTATCGCCGAGACGCACAAGATTCCATGCGTGAGACCCTCCGTCCGCTTCTCCCGAGACGAAGATCGACTCGTATCCGAGTTCGTGCATAACAAGGTTAAATGCGTTCGCGTACCCGGCGCACATTATATCGCCCGAGACGAGCGCGCCGTATGCCGAGCTGACTCTGGCTTCGGTTTCAGCATTTATTGCGTCGCCAAGCTCGTATGCCGCAAAGTCATAGGAGTTAGAACAGATTATGTAATCGTGGACGAACTTTGCTTTTTGATAATCATCCGGCAAAGCGCTTGCTTCAAGAACAACAGCATCGAGCGCTTGTCTGAGCTCCACTTTTGCTTTTTCAAGATCGTGATCGATCCAATAGTCATAAACACCGAAGGTAATGGTTATGTGTCCGGTATCGCTGTTGCTTGCTCTTACCGTCTCATACTCAATGTACCCGTTAAGCCAAAAGAATTCGGGGTAATCGTTCATAAACTGCGCAAGCGTGAATCTGTAAGCCGCGGCAAAGCTGCCGATGTCTATACCGATCAATTTGAAGGACGTCTCATTAGCGCATAAAGTTGTGTATGCGGCATCGTAGAGCTTTTTTCCAACCTCGTCCAAAGAGAGATAATAGGCGCTCTTTCTTTCCGGCTCTATAAACTCGGCGTTTTTGCCAGCGATCCTGAGACTGCTGAGGGCGCCACCCTCGAACTTCGGAAGCACCTCGGGCACATCAACTTCGCCTGAATCACAGCCGGCAAATGAAAATATGAATAATACTGCCAAGAGCCACGCTATAACGGCTCTTGCTGTTTTTTTATTGAACATATCAACTCCTTGCTTTACTTTGTGATACCGATTGCCTCATCGGTACAATCGCGCAGGTCGGAAGGGGTTATTGTAAGCTTTCTTTCGGCACCGCCCTCCGTGACAACGACAAGCGAGGTCGTGGGGCGCATTGAAACCTCAAACCTTGTATACACTCTTCCGTAAACCGAAACATATTCATACTCCTCGTGCCATTTTGCGCCGGTTTCGGGGTCGTAACAGACGGGAACGTGCGCACCTCTGATAAATATCGGTGTGTGCGACACTCTATTTGCTGTATTGGCAAAGAAATAAATATCCTTTCCGCCGATTCGCTTGTGTATATGGCTGAACATTCCGCCGTCGGGAAGATGCTTGAGAAGCCCGAGGCGGGTGTATTCATTGAAGCTTGCATTGAGAGCGCCCGTGGTCTCATATTTAGGCATCTGCGGTGCAAAGACGTCGAAACCGATCTTGAACACAGATAGCGCACGGCGGAGGTCAAGGCTGTTGACCATACTTACACCGTCGATACCCGTCTTTGAGAAATACAGGAAGAATGATCTTCCGCCCGCGGGGGATGTGTTGGTGCAATATTCCTTGATGACCGAAGGATCGAGCGCATCCTTGCCGAAGATGTATTCAGAGATCGCTCTGACCTCTTCATCGTTCTTATCGGGGTCGGCGGGGTCATATTCAAAAGCCTTTGTAGGCAATACTCCCGTTGCGATGATCCTTCCGCCCGCGTCAAAATAGTCACGCAGAACGCGCATACAGGCAAGAGACGTCACTCTTTGCGCGGGAAGAACGACAACGCGGAAGCCGCCCGAGTCGTTCATATCCGCAAGGCGCAGGCGACCCTTCTCGGGCTTTGCGCTTCTTGCAATAACATCGGGATGCAGAAGGGTCACGTCGTGACCCGCGCAGAGGCAGATGCTATTGATGACGGACATGTAATCTGCATCCGAGGGGGTGTCCGAATACTCAAATCCCTCGATATCCGCGCTATACATATTGACGCAGGAATGGAGATAGTAGATCGGGTAGATCACGGCGATATCCGAGACCTGACGGCCGCCCTTGAGGCAGGTTCTCATAGCTGCGGTAAAGCGCAGAAGTTTTGAGGTCTGCTCGTGATTTGCCGCGGTGGGAGCGGGCAAGTGAAGTGCGGGAAGGTTTGCGCCTCTTGCAAATGCGTGAGCGGCATCGCGCATCATTATATCAAAATTGTTTTCCTTGTAGTTTTTATATAGTTCAACAAATATATCGTTCTTGGCACGGCCGAAAGCTGCTCCGGCTGCAAGCTTGACGGAGTTTATACCGTAAAGATAGCCGCGGTCGAGAACTGCGCCTGGGGTTGCGGTATTATTGAGCATAGCGTCGCCCATAATGGGAGAACATTGAGTTGATTTTGATTCGGAAAGGGTTCCGATCAGAGAAAGTCCTTTCTCCTTTGCGAAGCATTCTGCGGCGGCAATATATCCTTCACGGAGCATACGTGCGCGGCAGTCGGAAAAATGAGCCTTGAAACGAGGGGCATCCTTTCCTCCGAGTGTGAATAGATAAGGATAGAAGGGTGCGGGATCAAAGCCGTAGCGAGCCTCGAAGACCTCATTGAAATCGTCGCTCCAGTCGTGGCGGTTGATTGCCTTAAAAGCCAAACCCGAATAGTAAAGATGCGTTACTGTGGTTCCCATATATTCCTCAATAACGTCGGCGAATATTCTGTATGCGGCATTGATATAGGAATCCGATGATGCGCGCGAGAGAATGTTCGGGCGGTTGCCGTCGTTATCGGGCAGAGAAACATACTGCAAGATGCGCCAATTTCCGCGCGGACATTTATAGACGACTCTCTCTTCATCAATGTATTCGCGGAGATCGATAACTTCGTCGCGTTCCTCGTTGTAAGCAACGACGGAAAGGAGCTTGCCGGGGAATATCTGCCAATTGACCGACTCATCCTGCTTGCAATAATGGGTGTGGCGGACAAGCTTGCGAGAGCGGATGGTATCCTCCCAGATCGCATCTTCAGCAAGAACGACTGTCTTTTCAATACAATCTGCAAGAGTGAACGCCACGGGAAGACTGTACTCGGCAGAAGCAGGCAGAAGTCTTGAATAGAACACCTTGAACTGCTCTGTTATTTCCTCGGGTGACATTTCATCGGAGATAATAGGCAACGGAATAAAGCCTCCCACACCTGCTGCGGCGGAAAGCCTTACCTGCTCTCTGACCTCTTCTCTGCTCTGACCCGAATCGCGCCAGAAAACGAAGGGGCGGTATTTTTCTATTGTGCTCGGATTGCCGTTTTCACCGTACATTTCGTCACCTCGGAATAGTTTTCTATCTTAATTATATCACAAAGACAAAAGAAAGTAAATATTTCTCTTGCAGATTTTATTATTTTATGATATAATTCATATAGAAAAACACCGAGGTGCATTATGAACAAGAGAGTTTTGATAAGCGGCGGCGCGCGTGGGATCGGCGCGGCGGCAGTTAAATATTTTACAGCGCAAGGCGACCTTGTTGCCTTTATATATCACAGAGCCGACGAGAAAGCCCGAGAACTTGCGAATCTCACAGGTGCCTTCCCGATCAAAGCGGACGTTTCGGACGCACAGAGCGCAAAATCGGCGTTCGTGGAGGCTACCAATCAGCTTGGAGGCATTGACATTCTGATAAACTGTGCTGGAATTGCTGAATTTTCGCTCTTTACCGATATTTCGGACGACGCTTGGCGGCGTATGATCGACACAAATCTTTCCTCGGCGTTTACCCTATCGCGCGAGGCGGCGAAGGTGATGGTATCGCAAAAAAGCGGTAAGATCATTAATGTCGGTTCAGTCTGGGGACGTATGGGCGCTTCCTGCGAGGTTCATTATTCGGCTTCGAAGGCGGGGCTTCGCGGACTTACGCAAGCGCTTGCAAAGGAACTTGGTCCTTCGGGCATTACCGTCAACTGCGTTGAGCCGGGTGTTATTGATACCGATATGAATTCGATGCTTGACGAGGCGGCTATGAAGGAGCTTGCGGAGGCTACGCCTCTTTGCAGGATCGGAAAGGCTGAGGAAGTTGCCGCGGTTATCGGATTTTTAGCTTCGGACGGTGCCTCGTTTATCACCGGTGCTTGCATTCCCGTTGACGGGGGATTTCCGGTCTAATCAGGAGTTTGACAATGCTGACACGAGCAGATATTCATGCATTTTTGGAACGGATCGGCATCAAGCGTGACGATACCGTTTTGGTTCATACTTCTATGCGCTCACTCGGAGAGGTTGAGGGCGGTTGCGATGGGTTGATAGATGCTTTCACCTCATATCTTACCGATGGACTGTTTTTAGTTCCGACGCACACTTGGAGCAACGTCGGCAAAAATCAGCCTGTCTATGACGTTTCTGTCACAGAGCCTTGCATTGGCGCGCTTCCGACTGTTGCTGCGTTCAGAAAGGACGGGGTGCGATCGTTGCATCCGACTCACTCTGTTGCGGCTTTCGGTAGGCGCGCGGCAGAATTTGTCAAGGGTGAGGAGCTTGCCACTTCCCCGTGTTTTGAGGGTGGAGTATGGCGCAGGCTTTATGACGAAAAGGCAAAAATACTTTTGATCGGCGTAGGGCTCGACCGCAACACCTACATACACGCTATTGACGAAATGATCGATCTTCCGGGTCGCTTGGCAGAGCCTATACAGCTTACGGTGATTGACTACGATGGAAAGCGATATTCTCTGACATATCGAAAGCACGGAAAGAATACGGGCTCAAGTAATTTTGAAGTATACAGAAAGCCGCTTGATGCACTTGGAGCTTTGAAAAACGATAAGCTCGGAAATGCTACGATAGGAATATTTGACGCGGTACGCGGAACAGAGGTCATAAGTATGCTATGGGAGAAGGCTGATTACAATCTGTGCGAAGAGCTGAAGGATATTCCGGAGGAATACTATTATTGTGTTTTAGACTCTAATTTTTTACTTTAACCAATAAGCCCGACACCATGCTGGTGTCGGGCTTATTGATTCGAAATGTCGGCGGGGCGCCGCCATTTCGAAGCACAAGGGTTATTTCGCGCTCTGCGGAGCGCGACTTAAGGCTCCGCCTTAAGAATTCGCCACCTTTGAAAAGGTGGACGAAACTTTTTCGCTATTGGAAAACGGCTGGCAGTTTAGCGTCAGCCGTTTATAATTCCAATTAAGACTTGAGCGCGATTCCCTTTTCTGCGAGGTCTGCGATCACCTTATCGGCGATTGCCATGACTTCGTCGCGGGTAAGGGTTCTGGTCTTGTCTGCGAAGGTGATGCGGACGGTGACGGATTTGCCGGACTCGTCTGCATATCTGTCGGTGACTTTGACATTCTTTACGAGTGCGCCGCCGTGTGCCTTGACGGACTCGCCGATGGGGGCGTAGATCTCGGTCATGAAGGTGAGGTCGATATCCATTTCGGGATACTTGGAGGGCTCGTCGTAAACAAGTGCGACCTTATCGCAGTTTGCAAATGCCTCAACGTCGATCTCGGCGTAAACGATGGACGCCTTCTTGTCGATCTTCTTGGATACGGTGGGATATACGATGCCGATCTCACCGATCTCGGTCTCGCCGCAGTAAACTGCGTTGAGGTTTCTGGGATGCTGATAGGAATGAGTTGCATCCTTCTTTACGAACTTAATGGGAGCGTGCTTGATGTCGTCGGCGAGGACTGCGATGATGTTGCAGAGCTTGCCGTAGACGGTCTCCATGCTCTCAGTCTTCGAGAAGAGGGTGATCGCGAGTTTCTTCTTTTCGTTGCAAAGGCTGTTGTCATTGAGTCCGTCAACAACACAACCGATCTCAAATACGCCGAATTCAGGCGCATACGCGGTGTTATACTTGACCTGACAGAGCTGGGTGGGGATGATTGACTTACGGAGAGTTTCGATGTTGGGGTTGGCTGCGCCTGCGATCTTTACGTTATCCTCAACCTCGATGCCGAGCTCCTTATATTCATCATTGTAGGTCCAGATATAGGAATGAAGCTCGTGGCAGGAGAATCTCTTTACAAGAAGATCCTTGATCTGCTCCTCGACGCTCTTCTTGAGGCTTGCGCGGATGGGATAGGAGGGAGCATAAACGGTATTGATATCGAAGTTATCGTAGCCGTAGATACGGGTGATCTCCTCGATGATGTCAGCCTTCATTGTTACATCCTTGGTGGATCTCCAGGAAGGAACGGTTACGGTGAAGGTGGTGCCTTCGAGAGAAATGCCGAAGCCGAGTGCGGAGAGAGTTGTAAGAATGTGCTCATCCGAGATCTCGATGCCGGTATAACGATTTACAAAGGACTTATCGAAGGAGAAGGTGATGGTGGGGTACTTATATGCCTGCTCGTCGGTGAGGGAGGAGATAACCTTTGCACCCTCGTCAGCATCCTGCATTATCTTGACAAAACGAGCGACTGCGGTGGGAGTCATTTCGGGGTCAAGGCACTTCTCGTAACGCTGGGAAGCATCTGTTCTGTGTGCGAGACGAACTGTGGTCTTACGAACAGAAACTGCATCGAAGGTAGCGCACTCGAGGGTGAGCTTGGTGGTATCATCGACGATCTCGGAATCAAGACCGCCCATAACGCCTGCGATACAAACGGGAATGTCGCCGTTGCAGATCATGAGCATATCCTCGTCGATGTTGCGGTCAACGCCGTCGAGGGTCTTGAAGGAGAACTTGTGGTCATATCTCTTGATGCGGAGCTTTTCAACCTTGCGCGAGTCGAATGCGTGCATGGGCTGACCCATCTCGAGCATGATGTAGTTGGTAATATCGGTCAGGAAGTTGATTGCGCGCATACCGCAATAGTAGAGACGGATACGCATATTTACGGGGCTGACCTTGCGGGTGATGTTCTCAACCTGGAGGCAGGAATATCTCTGGCAAAGCGGATCTTCGATCTTCATATCAACTGCGGGAAGATCTGCATACTTGCTAAGATCAGCGCAATCGAGGGGCTTGAGCTCTCTGCCGGAGATAGCCGCGAACTCGCGCGCGATTCCGTAGTGACCCCAAAGGTCGGGGCGGTTGGTGAGCGACTTGTTATCGACCTCGAAGATGATGTCGTCGATGTCGAAGAGGGTCTTGATGTCGGTACCGTTTACAAAAGAGGGATCGAGGATCATAAGACCATCGTTGTTATCACTGATGCCGAGTTCCTTTTCGGAGCAGCACATACCGTTGGAGGTGTAGCCTGCGAGCTTGCGGGGTGCGATGGTGATGTCACCGATCTGCGCGCCGAGTTTGGCGAAGGGAACCTTGAGTCCTACGGCAACGTTGGGAGCGCCGCAAACAACGTCAACGAGTTCAGCCTCGCCGATGTCAACCTTGAGGAGGTGGAGCTTTCTCGATTCGGGATGCTCCTCTACCGACTTGATCTCGGCAACGACGATTCCGTTTATGTCGCTACCCTTCATGAAAATTTCGTTTTCAACCTCTGCGGTCGAAAGAGAGAATCTGTGGATGAGCGAAAGCTTGTCAAGACCGGAAAGGTCAACGTAATCGCATATCCAATTCATAGATAAAAACATTTTTCTTTCCGTCCTTTCTTATTTGTCTTCCTTGAACTGCGAAAGAACCTTAAGGCTTCCGCTGTTGAGGTCTCTGATATCCTTGACGCCGTAGCGCATCATTGCAAGTCTGGTAAGGCCAAGACCGAATGCAAAGCCGGTGTACTCCTCGGGGTCGATTCCGCCCGCCTTGAGTACCTCGGGGTGGATCATACCGCAGGGGCAGAGCTCGAGCCATCCGGAGTGCTTACAAGAGGGACAGCCCTCTCCGCCGCAGATAGCGCAGGAGATATCGAGCTCGAAGCCGGGCTCGACGAAGGGGAAGAATCCGGGACGGAGGCGAACCTTTACGTCGCGCTTGAAGACCTCGGAAAGCATCGTCTTCATGAAGAAGATGAGGTTCGAGATCGAGATATTCTTATCAACCATAACGCCTTCCATCTGGAAGAAGGTGTTTTCGTGGCAAGCGTCTGTTGCTTCGTTTCTGAAGCAGCGGCCGGGGAAG
Organism: Clostridia bacterium; assembly: GCA_017415485.1. Classification (GTDB taxonomy): domain Bacteria; phylum Bacillota; class Clostridia; order Oscillospirales; family CAG-272; genus CAG-390. The sequence goes on along the minus strand of JAFQGP010000108.1, from coordinate 1,116 downwards.
ATCGCCTTGATCGGTACGCCGTTGTTTACGAGGTCATCGCGGTACTTCTTATAGATAGCATTCTGTGCGGCACTGGTATGTGTCTTGAGAAGCTGACCGTTGGTGAGGTAGTAGGTATCCTGCATATCTCTTGCGGGGTGGTGCTTGGGGATATTGAGAGCCTCGAAGCATTCGTAGTCGCTTACGATCTCGGCGTAGTCCTCAACGTGGAAGCCCATAGACTTGAAGATAGTCTCGCACTCGCGCTGAACGAGTGTGATGGGGTGGAAGGAACCGCGATCGAGCTCTGCGGGCATCGAAACGTCAAATTCGGGCATGGATGCGACCTCGCGCTCAAGCTCTGCGCGGCGAAGCTCTTCGCCTTTCGCGGTGATAGCCTGTGCGAGCTCGTTTTTGAGCACGTTTACCTCCTGGCCGAAGGTCTTCTTTTCTTCGGGGCCCAGGTCCTTCATAGACTTGAGAAGCTCTGTCACGCTTCCCTTTTTGCCAAGGAAATCAACACGGATCTCCTCGAGCGTCTGCATAGATTTTGCGGCAGCAAGCTTTGCCGCAAATTCCTGCTTCAGTTCTGCGATGTTCTGTGACATTTTATTTGTCCTTTCAAATTTATAATCAGATAATGTTTTTCAGTTCGAGAAGGTTTTCGATGCGGTAATCAACGTCCGCTTTATCATAGTAATGATCGGGATCGAAAAGACATCCCTTCATTCCCGCGTTGCGGCCGCAGTCGGTGTCAATATCGCGGTCGCCGATCATCAGGCAATCCTTTTTATCAAGTCCGTGCTTTTCGCAAAGGTAATTGAGCGCGTCGGGAGCGGGCTTGGTCGGGAATTTCATTGTCGAGTCGATGATGTCCTCGAAGCAATCGGCGATTCCCCACTGCTCGAGAAGGATCTTTACGATCTTGCCCGAATGGGTGTAAAGATAGTTCTTGTGTCCCTGTGCCATAGCATAGCGAAGGATCTCCTCTGCCTCGGGATAGGGCTTCTGGATCTTGGGGGCGAGTTCGTTGTGGATAACGTGGAAATCGCGTCTTGCCTCTGCGGCATCCTTGCCAAGATCATACTGCTTGAGCGCATATCCGACGTTAACCTTGAGATTGGCATAGACATTTTC
>JAFQGP010000107.1 GCA_017415485.1 Clostridia bacterium | reverse complement strand
TCGGTAACTCCCGCGGTATTCGAGGTAGCAATGAAGGTCAGATACACCGATGATGCTCAGGTAGCAGATATGTTCGATATCCTCAAGGAAAACGTATCCTTCGACGTTGGTCAGCTTTACTACTACGCAACCGAAAAGCTCCCCGCAAAGATATTCAGCGATACATGTCTCTCGGGCAACCCCGCAGGCTTCCTTTCCGCTCTCAAGAAGAGTGAAAGAGTTATCAATAACAAGATCAAGGAAATTATGAAGGGTTACGAAAACTAAATTGCATAATTTTACCGCTTGCCTCAAAATATATGGGGCAAGCGGTTGTTTTTTTGCAATTTCCTATTGACATAGCGTTCAAAATGTGATAAAATAAAGCATATTTTATTTTGGAGGACATAGATATGTTTTTTGAAAGAGTGAAGGATTTCGACGCGGAAGTCGGCGCGGCGTGCGGCAGAGAATTTGCACGTCAGTGCGGTAACATTGAGCTTATCGCGTCCGAGAATATCGTTTCCGAGGCGGTGCTTCTTGCCGCAGGCGGTGTTCTCACCAATAAGTATGCGGAGGGCTACCCCGGCAAGCGCTATTACGGCGGATGTGAGTTTGTTGACGAGGTCGAGAATATCGCCCGTGAGCGTGCTTGCAAGCTTTGGGGAGCTGACCATGCAAACGTTCAGCCTCACAGCGGAGCAAACGCAAACCTTGCGGCTTTCTTTGCGCTTCTCAACCCCGGCGACAAGGTCCTTTCCATGAATCTTGCTCACGGCGGACATATCTCCCACGGTCTGCCCATCAACATTTCCGGTAAGTATTTTACCATCTATCAGTATGGCGTTGATGCGGAAACAGGCCTTATCAATTATGACGAGGTTCGCCGTATGGCACTCGAATGCCGCCCCAAGATGATCCTTGCAGGCGCAAGCGCATACCCCAGGATCATCGATTTTGCCAAGTTCCGCGAGATCGCAGATGAGGTCGGCGCATATCTTATGGTAGATATGGCACACATCGCAGGACTTGTTGCAGCAGGTGTTCATCCCTCGCCCGTTCCTTATGCGGACATCGTTACCACAACCACCCACAAGACCCTTCGCGGCCCCAGAGGCGGTCTTATCCTTTGCCGTGAGCAGTTTGCTGCTGCGATCGACAAGGCGATCTTCCCGGGCACCCAGGGCGGTCCTCTTATGCACATCATCGCCGCAAAGGCAGTTGCACTCGGCGAGGCACTCCGCCCCGAGTTCGTTGACTATCAGAAGCAGGTCGTTGCCAACGCTGCACGCCTTGCAAAGGGACTTAACGAGCGCGGCATCAAGCTCGTTTCGGGCGGCACAGAAAATCACCTTATGCTCCTAGACCTCCGCGACACCGGCATGACCGGCCGCGAGCTCGAGGTAAATCTCGATGCAGTTCACATCACCGCGAACAAGAATGCCATTCCCAACGACCCCCAGAAGCCCGCGTACACCTCGGGTCTACGCGTCGGTACTCCCGCAGTCACCACCCGTGGCTTCGGCCTTGAGGAAATGGACAAGATCGCAGGCTTTATCGCAGATACCGTTTATGACTTCGATAACAAGAAGGCATCCATCGCAGAAGGTGTCGCAGAGCTTTGCGCAAAATATCCTATCTACGTAGGTTGATTAGTTAATAAAAAAGACGGGCAGAGAACGGGTGATGTCCTTATCGGAGAAATAAGATAGGGGTATGGGCGCAGCCCAATGCATTTGTAAAACAAATGCGAAACTTGCAATAAAAACAGAAGAGAGAGTGCTTCGGAAGCAAAATTCCGTAAGACTCTCTCTTTTTCTGCTTTTCAGTTTAGAGTTATGAGTTATGAGTTTGCTATCGCAAACGTTATGATATGATTGCCCTTGCAATCTTCCACTTGGCGAAGCCAACCATAACGATGCGGAGCATCCCATAACTCATAACTTGCCCGCATGGGCAATCATAGTTTAGCGTGATTGTCCGTTAAGGACATCACGCTAATTCTGCTCGTTCTTTTTATAGCAATATTTGTCTATAATTGGGAACTATTTGTCTTGACAATGAAAGCGGTTTGTGTTATATTTATTATAACACAAATAAGGAGTTTTTTGACAATGCGAAAGTACATAAGAATAATGACAGTTATTTTGGCGCTTGCAATGCTTCCCGGCGCGTTCATATCGTGCGCCGAGACCGCTTCCACAGAGGAAACAACCGCGGAAATTGCTTCAACTACACCGCAAAATCCCGAATCTGCTTCCACAGCCCCCGAGACCACGCTCTATGAACCCGATGATCTTGATGAAAAGTATAACCTTAATGAAACAATAACTTTCTATATCTGGTCCGATCACCGTATGAAGGAGTTCTATGCTGAAGACAGCGGCAACAACATCGATAGTGCAATTTATAACCGAAATCTCAGGGTGGAAGACAGACTTGGAATATCTATCGAATTCGTCGAGGAAAAGGGATCTCTTGATTTCTATAAGGATTGGAATAAAAAAGCAGAAAACGATTGGCTTTCCGACAATCAATATGACGTTTATGCCGGATACAGCCGTGCAGTTCCGCTTCTTGCTATCAATGGTATGACAGCAAATCTTCTTGATTATGATGACTTCAATGTTGAAAAGCCCTGGTGGCCCGAGGCTCTTACCACCGAATGCACAATTAAAAATAAACTCTTTTTCTGCTCGGGTGATATAGCAACCAGCCTTCTTTGGTATATGGATGCAGTTTTTTATAATAAAGAGCTCTATAGTACTTATTACATTGACCAGCCTACACCTATGGATATGGTCGAAGCAAACGAATGGACGTTTGAAAGACTCTTCTCGCTTTCCAAAGAGATCTTCGTTCCCTCTTCCGACGGCTCTGATATAAATGCAAGCTATGGTATTTCCGTCTACGAAACCGACATTGACGCATTCCAGATCGCCGCGGGGATCACTTCGCTTGAAAAGACCGAGGATGGCGGTCTCCGTATATCCGAGCTCTGGTACAGCCAGCGCTGTGCTGATGCTTGCGAGGCTGTCGGTGACTTTCTTAACTGCACCGGCGTTTTCCACGATGATGACAAAGAATCAAGAAGCGTATTCTTTGACGAAAGATCGATCTTCCACGTTGACCGCGTTTTGATCGTTGCAGGTCAGGATAACACAGATACCGGCAAGGTCGATTTTGAATACGGAATCGTTCCTGTACCCAAGTATGAAGTTTCTCAGGAGAATTATAAGACAAACATTGGCAATTCCTTCTCGGTATATGCAGTAAATGCCAACTCCCAAAAGGCAGAAGCCGCAGCGCTGACGCTTGAAGCTATGGGCTCGGAAAACTACCGCTCTGTGACCCCCGCGGTATTTGAGGTCGCAATGAAGCAGAGATATTCCTCCGATGCACAGTCCGCAGCTATGTTCGATATTCTCAGAAGTACTGTATCTTTTGATATCGGCAGACTTTTCTCGGCTCATTTCAGCAACTATACCTCGAAGACCTTCCGAGTAGTAGCTCTCTCCACCAATCCCTCGGGCTTCCTAACTATGGCAAAGACACGTTCAGTTGGAATCAACAGAAATCTTGAAGCTTTGATGAAAGCCTTTGAAGACTAAATGAAAACAACCCCGAGGTGATTTGACCTCGGGGTTATGCTTATGTAAAAATCAATATACTTCCTTTTCGAACTTCTTCCACGGAACGTCGATGCCGGTCTCGTTGTCGAGAAGTCTGCCGATGTGGTAGAGAAGGGGAAGATCGTCAGCTTTGATTACGCCCATGGACTCGAGAGTCTTGGCAGCCTCAACGGTTCTGCCTGCGATAGCAATGGACTCAAGGGTAACGCCCTTAAGAGCTTCCATAGCATCCTTGAAGCTCATGCCGGTGCCAAGGAGAGTACCGATCTTGCGGGTTCTGCCGCCGAACACGGTAACGTAAAGGTCGCCTGCGCCAAGCTCGATGTTGTCGGGGTGACCGCCGCAGAGGTTGAGAAGGATTCTCATCTCGCGAACTGCCTGACCAAAGAGAGCAGCCTGGGAGTTGTAATGCTCAAACTCACGGCCCTCGCGCTTGTAGGACATACCGATCGCAAGAGATACGCCGAGAGCGTATGCGTTCTTGAGAGCAACAGCGCACTCAACGCCGCGAACGTCTGTGGAAAGGCTTACGTGGTAGTAGGGAGCCTCGAAGAGATCGCGGATCTCGCGGAGAAGCTCGATCTTGCGTCCGCAGAAGGTTACGCAAGAGGGGTCAAGGTCTGCAAGCTCATAGCTGGTGCAAGGACCGCCGACTGCGCAGAAGTCGATGTTCTTGCCGCAAGCTGCAGCAACTTCTTCCATCTTCTCGGGATAGGAGATCATCTTGCCCTCGCCGAGGTGGAGCATACCCTTGGTAATGGAAAGAACCGGAACTCCGTCGGGAAGGCGCGGAATTACGTAATCAAGATACCAGTCAAGACCAAAGCTGGAAACGCCGCAGATAGAAAGGTCAGCTCCCTCGAGAGCCTTGTCCATCTCATCAACGGTGTAGAATTCGGTACCTGCGGGAATGGGACGCTTGAGGGTGAGGTGCTCGCCGGTTGCACGTGCGTGAGCGATGATCTCGCCGTCAAGGGGAGAGCCTACGTAGCGGATCTTGCATCCGTTGTAAGCAGCGGGCCAGGTGATGGAGGAGCCCATCATACCGCAGCCGATAACTGTGATAATGGGGTGTTCGGACTTGTTTCTCATGTTTATCATCCTTTGTATAAAATTTTTCCAAATATTATTATACTACAAAATTATATCGATTTCAATACCTTTTTGAAAAAACGGCGTTTTGCCCATTTTGCAGTATGAACAGTAATGCTTTTATAGTGAAAATAACACCCGAAAGATCGGGTGTTATCTTTATTAAATTAACCAAGTGTGCCGATGATCTTCGAAAGAGATTTGCTCCATGCGATCTTCTGACCTGCATAGTAGGTGCTCCAAGAAGAGTAGCTGTCCTGCGCTGCCTGACGGAATGCTGCGAAGCAGTTTAGCTGGTCAGCAAAGAGACGACCGGGGTCAAATACGAGCGTGTCGTGAAGAAGGTCGAACATTCTCGCGTTTTCAAGAGTGTCAAGATAACGGTACTGGAAGGCCTCCTGATAGATAACGGGAGTCAGATAGCGGTAGCCATAAGAGGAGAGACACTCGAGAACAGCCGCGGACATAGAGGGATCTGCCGCATTGGTGGGGATGGAGTACATACTTACCCAATAGCTTGTGATGGTGTAGTAATCTTCCTGGTCCTTATCGTACAGGGGGTAGGGAAGAACTGCAAAGTCGAAGCTTACTTCCTGAAGGTTGTTCTGAACATCTGCGATCTGTCCGCAGTGGAAGAGAACGTTACCGGAAGCAAATCCGTTTGCGCCGTTGATAGCGAGGATCTCAACGTCTGCGTTATCAAAGAGAAGCGCGCGGCAGGTCTGATACCAAGTCTCAAGGCGCTCGCCTGCAAGGTCCTCGGACATTATGAGCTTACCGTCGCTGTCGTGCTCAACAAAGCGGAAGCCGCCGCCGTAGAATAGGTTATCGTAAGCAACGTTGTTGGGGAATGTAATGCTGTATGCGGTAGAGCCGTCGGGATTGATGCCCTGGATAGTGCCAACCGCGATCTCCATAAACTTTTCCATTGTCCACTCGTGATTGTCAACGAGCTGATAAACGTTGGGAAGGTTATGGTTTTCTGCAAGATCAAGGTTGCAGATGACGGACTGAACGTTACGAACGAGAGTACCGGTGATATCACCCGTGATGAAGTAAACGTTGTTATTGATGTGGCAGGATTCCTGAATGTCGGAGGGCCACCAGGGTCTTTCCCAGTCGAGATGCTGAACCTCGGTAAGGTCCATGTAAAGGTTTTTCATTGCACCGATGGGAGCAGCGGGAGTGTACTGACCGACAAGGTCGAAAGCATCGCTCTGACCTGCGTTCACGTTCGCCTCAACGGTGACGATAAAGGAGTTTCTGTTGTTCCAGTCGCCGGTCTGCTTGGAGAGAACGAGTTCTATGCCAAGTCGCTCTTCTGCACGAACCTGGCGGTCATAGATAGCATCGTGTATTTTTTCGCCGTTTGTGGTGTCATCCTCGTTCCATTCCCACATTACCTGATTGGACCAGGTGAAGAGAACGAATTCTTCTCCCTTGTAATCAAGCTCGGGGAGTCTGTCGAGCTCATAGCCGTTTTCGTCAACGGGATATGTAGTTTCGGGGCTTTCTGTGGTTGCGGCGGGAGCTTCGGTCGCGTCGGGAGTGCTCGCTGTGGTGCTGTCATCCTGCTCTGTGGGGGTATTGGCACAGGAAGCAAAGCAAAGAAGCAGAGTCAGAAGTGCCATAAGCAGTGCCGCAAAACGGATCTTTTTCATTGGAATAATTCCTTTCATAAATTATTTTATAATAATATAATACCATTTTTTTACCCCGTTGTCAAGCGATTTCGCAAATTAGCGAAAAAACTTGCCAACGGGGCATAGTTGTTTAATTATTAGGCTCAAAAGCCGCTTTAAGCGCCTCATATTTCTTTTCTGCGCTATCCTTATCGGGAGCGCAAATACAATAGTAGAACTTGCATTTCGGCTCAGTTCCGCTTGGACGAACAGCGACCCAACATCCGTCCTCAAAGATGAAGCGGAGAACATCGGAAGTGGGGAAGCCTGCGTTTTTCATTTCGTCCGAAAGGTAATCCTCTATCTTTACAACCTTCACGCCGCCAACCTCTGCAGGCGAGTTTGCACGCAGACCCGCGGTAAGCGCCGTGATCTTTGCCTTGCCGTCAAGACCGTGGAAGTAGAAATTTGACTGCGAATCAAGGTAGTAGCCGTATTTCTTGTGGATCGCCTCAAGAACGTCGATTAGCGAAAGACCGTAATTCTTGTAGTAAGCCGCCGCCTCGCAGAGCATAAGAGATGCCTGAACGCCGTCCTTGTCGCGGACAAAATCCGAGATAAGACAGCCGTAGCTTTCCTCATAGCCGAAAACAAAGCCGTAATCGCCTGCGGCGCGGTGTTTTGCGATCTTCTCACCGATGAACTTAAATCCGGTCAGAGTCTTTTCAACCCTAACGCCATATCTTTCGCAAATGCGGTCGCCGAGATCGGATGTAACGATCGTGGTCAGCATATAAGGATCTGCGGGGAGCGAATTTTCCGTAGTGCGGCGAGAGAGAATGTACTCAAGGAGCACAGCCGCCGACTGGTTACCCGTCATAAGAGTCATTTCGCCCGCCTTGTTCAGAGCAGCAACGCCGAGACGGTCGCAGTCGGGGTCGGTGGTGATGACAATGTCTGCGCCCGTTTCCTTTGCGATCTTTAGTGCCTCGGTGTAAGCCTTGGGCGACTCGGGATTGGGCGATTCGGTGCCCGAAAAATCGGGATCGGGATCGCACTGCGAAAGAACGGGAATGACCTCATAACCGCAATCTGCAAGCACGCGGCGAACAGGCACGTTTCCTGTACCGTGCTGAGGAGAGTAAACGACCTTCAACTTTGCGGCGCTTTCTCTGTCGCGCGAGATCGAGATATTTTCAACTCGCATTGCGTATTCGTCGTCAATAGAGGAATCGAGCATAACGATCATGTCGCCCGCCTCTTCGAGGGAAAGGCAAGGAACCGCAAGCTCATCCTTAACCTCGCCGACAAGTCCGATGACCTTCTCGCTTTCTTCAAGAGAAAGCTGACAGCCTTCGGAATCGTAGATCTTGTAGCCGTTATATTCGGGCGGATTGTGCGAAGCCGTGATCATAACTCCTCCCGCCGCGCGCATTTTGCGGACGGAGAAGGAAAGCATAGGCGTGGGGCGAAGCGAATCAAAGATGTAAGCCTTGACTCCCGCAGCAGCGAAAACGCCCGCAGTAGCAAGAGCAAACTCGCGCGAGCAGCGACGGTTATCGTGCGAGATAACAACGCCCTTTTCTGCGGAATCAGCACCAAGACTCTTGATATATTCAGCAAACGCGCGGCTTACGCGCATAACGGTGTAAATATTCATTCTACCGATACCCGCGCCAAGAATACCTCTCATACCGCCGGTACCGAATTCAAGCTCGGCTGCAAAACGTTCAGCAATAGCCTTCTCGTCGCCCTCGATCGAAACAAGCTCATTCTTAAGCGCCGCATCAAGCCCCTCAAATCCGAGCCATCTATTATAATCATTCATATATTTTTTGGATGACATTCAAGTTCTCCTCTGCAAAAATAATACTCTAATATTATACTATATTTGAAAACTTATTTCAACCCCTGAAGATGAAAAAAGCAGACTTTTCATCGCAAGAGAGGACAAAAAAGTTGTTGCATCGACTGAAAAAGATTCCACCCAACGGAATAACCGTCGGGTGGAAACGAATCATTAATCATTTTCAAAAAGCGGCGCAAGTGTCCCATAAATCTTCTCAAACACTCGGTAGCCCTTTTCGTAGACCGCTACAGCCTCGGGATTGGGAGTATAGACCTTGGCGATCTTCACGCGGCGGGCGGCATCCTCGATGTCGTCGCAAAGGCCAAGACCCACGAAGGCGCAATAGGCTGTGCCCAAAGTCCCTGCGTGGCGTGTGGCGGCGGGGACTTCGATGGTCACGCCCAGCACGTCGGCGAGTATTTGCATCCATATACCGCTGCAAGAGCCGCCGCCGATAGCGCGCACTTTTTCGGGAATAGAGCGTCCATTTTCTTTGAGGTTATATTCTGCGCCCATTTTGAGTTGATAGCAAACACCTTCCATTACCGCGCGGCACATGTGACGGCGGTCGTGTATCGCGCCGAGTCCGAGAAAATTGCCTCGGGCATCTCTGCCGAAGAGGGGTGGCCGCTCACCGTAAAACCAAGGCGTTGCAAAAACGCCCTCCGAGCCTGCGGGGATCTCGGATATTTCCCGATCCATCAGGGCATATATACCGTCGCCGAGGGACTTTTTTTCTTCTCCGTAAAAGCGATCGATTGCCCAGTTATATGAAAGACCGATTGCCTGAGAGCCCATGATAAACACGTCTCTCTTTTTATCAAACGGGGAGATGTAGAGCGTTTTGAATTCGTGTGCAAGAGTGTATCCGATCCATCCGGATGAGCCGAAATATATGTGTACGCCGCCGATGGTTGCGGTGCCCGCGCCCATTGCAATGGCGTTGATATCGCTCGTACCGCCGAAAACCGGCACACCTGCAGGCAGACCGATTTCCGCGGAAGCCTCCTCGGTTACGTACCCCACAAGACCGTGCGAGGGCGCCACCTGCGGGAATTTCTCTCGCGGAATGTCCATAAATTTCATTATCTCGGCATAATAGGCATCCAATTTTGGATCGCAAGAGTGCACAAAGCTGTTGCCCTCGTCCACCGATGCCACACCCGTCGCCCTCCATTTGATATAAGAGTTGACCTCGAAAACCGTAACAGCTTTTTCGAAAACCTCCGGGCGATGACGGCGAAGCCAGAAAAGCTTGGGCCAGTAATCCGCCGAGTTAAACGTACCCTCACCAAACCGCTCGTTGAGCAGCCTTGCCTCCTCCACAGAGCGGGAATCGAGCCAAATGATACTGCGGTGAAGCACGTTTCCTGCACCATCGACGGGAATGATGCCCTTCCACATTGTGTCGAGCGCGATACCCATTACATCCTCGGGCGCAACGTTACCCTTTTCAAGCACGGCGCGGGTAACAGAGCAAACACCACGCCAATAATCAGCAGGATCCTGCTCTGCGATGCCTCCTTCGGCAGTATAGAGCGGATAAGACGCCGTAGCGGTATAAGCCACATCACCCTCGGGCGTGACCAATGCGCCTTTTACTCCGCTTGTGCCGAGATCGTATGCCAAAACATATTTTTTCATGCCTTAGTTCTTCAATCCTTCGATATATTCCTCAATAGTCACAACGCTGCCCTCGCGTCTTGAGCGTTCAGCCGCGAAGGTGACAAGGTGGTTTTCGATCGAAGTGGAAATATCTGTTATGCTGTTGCCGTTGTAGGTGCCGCCAAGGAATTGGCAGAAGGTTAGCATAATTCCTCTGTCGCCGCCTCCGTGGCCGCCCGTGATCTCTTGATCGGCAACCGCATCTGCAACAAGGATCTCGCTCTTCTTTTTGGTCTCAAATTCGTAAAGAGTGACCGCGGCATCCGACATATTTGCGTAGATCTCGCCCTTGGTGCCCATAATATGGATACGTCTGCCGCCCTTGTTGAAAGCGCTCATTGTAAATGAAACAGTCGCACCGCTCTCGTATTCAAGGTTGACTACCTGGTGGTCAACAACGTCATTGTCGCACCGAAAAACACAGCGACCGTAGTTGGTTTCGGTAAGAACACGGCGAACGTCCTCTTCGGTGGGATTGTGCTTCTTGGACGCACGACCGATATATGAGGATTTCTCGCAAGCATAGATCTTCAGCGCGTTGTAAGGACATTCCTCTCCCACGGGACAGCCCATATAGCAGAATTCGGGCGCACCCTCGGGCTTGTTCGCCTCGCAGAAATAGGAAAGTGAACCGAAGCTGTGTACTCGCGTGCATTTCTCGCCGAGAAGCCATTGAAGAATGTCGATATCGTGACAGCTCTTTGCGAGGAGCATAGGTGTGCTGTCCGCCTCCTTGTGCCAATTTCCGCGCACGTAGCTGTGGCTCTGATGGATATTGCCGACACCTTCCTGATGAACGATATTCATGATCTTACCGATCTTGCCGTCGTCGATGATCTTCTTGAGCGTGCGGAAGAAGGGGGTGAAACGAAGCACGTGGCAAACGATGACGTGAACGCCCTTTTTGTTAGCCGCATCCGCTATCTTGTAGCACTCCTCGGGCGTAGGCGCAGCAGGCTTCTCGAGCAAAAGATGGTATCCGAGCTCAATAGCCTTCATCGCTGGCTCAAAATGCATCTTATCCTGCGTTGCAATGATCGCCGCATCGGCAAATTTAGGCAGAGCCAAAATATCTTCCCAGCTCTCAAAGCAAGCGGAGTCGTCAAGCTGACATCTTTCTTTAACGTGATTTCGTCTGACAGGATCGGGATCGGCGATTCCTACAAGTTCAAATTCGGGACAAGCATCAAATCCGTGCTTTGCATAAGTAGTGCCGCGGCTTCCGAGTCCGATAATGATAACCTTAAGCTTTTTCATTCTTATACCTCGTTAATATAAATTAGGTGGACAAATCTTGTTTAATTATAACACAAAAACTCGGTAAATGCAATAGATGTTGGAAAATTAATGCTATATTTTGCGAAGCAAAACTAAACAAAGGCTATCCGAACAAGTTCGGATAGCCTTTATTTGGTGCGGGTGACAGGGGTCTGAACCTATATTTGCGCGCATAATGGGACGGTAAAGTGAAATACGGATGTAGCGCGCAAAAGATTGCTGTTGCAAGCAACAGCAAGAGGTTCTGAACCCAATGAAACTTGTATCAATAACCAAAGGGAGCCGTAAAGGCTCCCTTTGGTTATTGTGTAAGGACTATAAAAAAGATATTTTCGGCCGTTTTGCGTATGACTTCGAACTCTCACAAAATATCTTGAGCTTTCTAATTTAGTGTGTGGTGGTGAGCCACCGTCAGTCGATCAGTGGCTGTACCACCTTGAGACC
>JAFQGP010000008.1 GCA_017415485.1 Clostridia bacterium | reverse complement strand
GAGCCCGCGCGCCGAGGGGAGCTGCCAAAATCGCAGATTTTGGCAATCGGCGATAAGCGCGCGTATCTCAATTGTAAAACGCAGTTTTACAATTGGCATTTTTGGAGGCAGACTGATGAAGTATTTCGGTAAAGTTAAATTCATGGGTTCCGTTGATCCTTCTCTGGTCGACGGCTGTGTTGCTGTTTCCGATTTTTCCGATAAGGATAATATCGTCATTTTTCCCGGCTTTTGTGACGTGCATGTGCATTTCCGCGAGCCGGGTTTTTCTTATAAAGAAACGATAAAGAGCGGCTCTCGCGCAGCGGCGCACGGCGGTTACACCACCGTCTGCACCATGCCGAATCTGAATCCCGTTCCCGACAGCCGCGAAAACCTCGCGCTGCAGCTTGATATGATAAAGAAGGATGCTTCTGTCGAGGTCATCCCTTATGGCGCGATCACCGTCGGTGAGATGGGCGAAAAACTTGCCGATCTTGCGGGAATGGCGCCCGACGTCGCCGGCTTTTCGGATGACGGACGCGGAGTGCAGAGCGACGCGATGATGGAAGAGGCAATGAAGACCGCAAAAGCCCTCGGCAAGATCATCGTCGCGCATTGCGAGGTCAATTCGCTTCTCCACGGCGGCTATATCCACGACGGCGAGTATGCAAAGGCACACGGTCACCGCGGGATCTGCTCCGAGAGCGAATACGCGCAGATCGCGCGCGACCTTGAGCTCGTCGCGAAGACGGGATGCTCCTATCACATCTGCCACATTTCGGCAAAGGAGAGCGTCGCGCTCCTTCGCGAAGCTAAAAAGAGCGGCCTCGACGTTTCGGGCGAGACCGGACCGCATTACCTTATAATGGATGACGGCGACCTCCGCGAGGAAGGCAGATTCAAGATGAATCCCCCCCTCCGCGCGGCATCCGACCGCGAAGCTCTGATCGAGGGCATCCTCGACGGCACGCTCGAAATGATCGCCACCGACCACGCCCCCCACTCCGCGGAAGAAAAGAGCCGCGGTCTGGAAAAGAGCCCCTTCGGTATAGTAGGACTCGATTTCGCATTCCCGTGGATGTATACCAAGCTCGTCAAAACGGGCATCATCCCGCTCGAAAAGCTTATAGATTGTCTTTCCACCAACCCGAGAAAACGTTTCGGACTTCCGCTCGGCAAGTCCTTCAGCGCTTGGGATCTCTCCGCAGAGATCACGGTTGACGAAAACTTCATCCAGTCGCAGGGCAAGGCAACGCCGATTTTGGGCGAAAAGCTGATCGGTAAGAACCTATTGACGGTTTGCGATGGCAGGGTTGTTTGGGAAGATTAAATAACGAGATATTTCTTTATCACACCGCAAAATTACAGTACGAGTTTGTAGGGGAGGGCGTCCTCGACCTCCTGTGATATGCGATATTTGATCGAACAATTGTATTTGGCAAAACGATAATTTAATTTGAAATTACTTGACATTAACAATTTGTAACCTTTAGTTGGCTTGGGAGGTCGAGGACGCCCTCCCCTACAATGTGAGATACAATTACCGAACAGAGATGCACTTTGCAGTAAAGCCGAACTTAACTTAGTTTATAATTTATGATTAAAATACAGGAGAAAGAAACATGGCAAAAAGAACAGATTTGAAGAAGATCCTTATCATCGGCTCGGGACCTATCGTTATCGGTCAGGCGGCGGAGTTTGACTATGCGGGCACGCAGGCGTGTCTGGCGCTCAAGGAGGAGGGATATGAGGTCGTTCTCGTAAACTCCAACCCCGCGACTATCATGACCGACACCACCATTGCGGACAAGGTATATATGGAGCCGCTTACACTTGAATATATCGCAAAGATCCTGCGCTACGAGCGTCCTGACGCGATCCTTCCCGGTATCGGCGGTCAGACGGGTCTTAACCTTGCCATGCAGCTCGAGCAGAAGGGCATTCTCAAGGAGTGCCGCGTTGAGCTTCTCGGTACATCCAGCGAGTCCATCGAGAGGGCAGAGGACCGCGAGCTCTTCAAGGAGCTTTGCCAGTCGATCGGCGAGCCCGTAATCCCCTCCGAGATCACCTATAATCTCGAAGAGGCAAAGGCTGCGGCAGAGCGCATCGGCTACCCCGTAGTTCTCCGTCCCGCGTTCACCCTCGGCGGCACGGGCGGCGGATTTGCTTACAATGAGGCAGAGCTTATCGAGATCGGTACAAATGCGTTCCGTCTTTCTCCCGTACATCAGGTCCTTATCGAAAAGAGCGTCAAGGGCTACAAGGAGATCGAGTTTGAGGTCATGCGCGACTCGACTGACCACGCCATCACCATCTGCGGTATGGAAAACATCGACCCCGTCGGCGTTCACACTGGCGACTCGCTCGTTGTCGCTCCCATTATGACCCTCTCGGATCACGATATGAAGATGCTCAACGATTCGGCTATCAAGCTGATCAAGGAGCTCAAGATCGAGGGCGGCTGCAACGTTCAGTTCGCGCTCAATCCTCACTCCAGCGAATACTACCTTATCGAGGTCAACCCCAGAGTTTCCCGTTCTTCGGCACTCGCTTCCAAGGCTTCGGGTTACCCCATCGCGCGCGTTACCGCAAAGATCGCGGTCGGCATGTCGCTTGAGGAGATCAAGATCGCAAACACCAATGCGGCATTCGAGCCCAGACTTGACTACGTCATCGCCAAGCTCCCCCGTTTCCCCTTCGATAAGTTCACAACGGCGTCAAATCAGCTCGGAACCCAGATGAAGGCAACGGGCGAGGTCATGGGCATCGGCTCGAACCTCGAGGAATGCCTCCTCAAGGGTATGCGCTCGCTCGAGGTCGGCGTAAACCACGTATATCATCCCAAGTTTGACAATATGTCGAACGAGGAGATCCTTGAATACATCTCAACCTTCCGCGACGACAACATCTTCGCGATCGCCGAGCTCCTCGCGCGCGGCATCACCATCGAGAAGGTCCACGAAATTACTCAGATCACTCCCTACTTCCTCGAGGCGATCAAGAACATCGTCGATATGGAGGAGACCCTCAAGGCTCATCCCTTCGAGCTTGAAACGCTCACAGCGGCAAAGAAGATGGGCTTCTCGGACAAGTACGTCGCAAGAATGTGGAAGTGCACCGAGATCGACGTCTTCAACTTCCGCAAGGAGAAGAATCTCTTCCCCGTATTCCGCATGGTCGATACCTGCCACACAGGTGCGTATATTCCCTATTTCTACTCCTCTTACACAGGCGAGAACACCTCGATCCTCACCGATAAGAAGAAGATCGTCGTTCTCGGCGCGGGTCCGATCAGAATCGGTCAGGGCGTAGAGTTCGACTACTCCACCGTTCACGCGGTTATGACCATCAAGAAGGCGGGCTACGAGGCGATCATCATCAACAACAACCCCGAGACCGTTTCGACAGACTACACCACGGCGGACAAGCTCTATTTTGAGCCCCTGACCCCCGAGGACGTTATGAATATCATCGAGTTCGAGAAGCCCGAGGGCGTTATCGCATCGCTCGGCGGACAAACCGCGATCAACCTCGCACAGCCCCTCTTTGACAGAGGAGTCAAGATCATCGGCACCGATTGCGCCGCTATCGACCGCGCCGAGGACAGAAACGCGTTCGAAAATCTTCTCAATGAGCTCAACATCCCCCGCGCAAAGGGTAAGGCAGTCACCAAGATCGAGGACGGCCTTGCAGCAGCGGCAGAGATCGGATATCCCGTTCTCGTTCGTCCCTCCTTCGTTCTCGGCGGACGCGCAATGCAGATCGTCGGCAACGAGGAACAGCTCCGCACCTACCTCAAGACCGCGGTTGAGATCGACGAGGACAAGCCCGTTCTCGTTGACAAGTACATCAGCGGCAAGGAGGTCGAGGTCGACGCCATCTGCGACGGCAGAAACGTCTTTGTTCCCGGCATCATGGAGCTCGTTGAGCGCACCGGCGTTCACTCGGGCGACTCGATCAGCGTTTACCCGCCCTTCTCGATCTCGGACAAGGTCAAGGGCATCATCCTGCAGTATGCAAAGAAGCTCGGTCTCGGCATCGGAATCGTCGGACTTTACAACATCCAGTTCATCGTTGACGAGCACGACGACGTATACATCATCGAGGTCAACCCCCGTTCCTCGCGTACCGTACCCTTCCTCTCGAAGGCAACCGGCTACAGCCTTGCCGACATCGCGACCGAGGTAATTCTCGGCAAGTCGCTCAAGGAGCAGGGCATCTTCGACATCTATCCCGAGGAGAAGAAGCGCTGGTACGTCAAGGTTCCCGTATTCTCCTTCAACAAGCTCCGCGGACTTGATGCATATCTCTCCCCCGAGATGAAGTCGACGGGCGAGGCAATCGGCTACGACGACAAGTTCTACCGCGCGCTCTATAAGGCAATGCAGGCTTCGGGCATCAAGATGCAGAATTACGGCACCGTATTCGCGACCATCGCGGATAAGGATAAGGAGGAGGCACTTCCTCTCATCCGCCGTTTCTATAACCTCGGCTTTAACATCGAGGCAACCGCGGGAACAGCAAAATTTCTCAAGGACAACGGCATCCGTACCCACGTTATGAAGAAGCTCGAGGAAGATACCGACGAGATCGCACGCGCACTCGCGCAGGGTCACATCGCGTATGTTATCAACACCCGCGACATCGACTCGGTCGGCTCCGCAAACGACGGCGCCCTCATCCGACGCTACGCAACCGAGAACAACGTCACCATCATGACCTCCCTCGACACCGTAAGAGTTCTCCTTGACGTCCTCGAGGAGACCACTCTGACTATTTCTACAATCGATTCGTAAAATAACGCAAAACTCGGTAGGGGCACAGCTCCTGCCGAGTTCGGTAAAGAATCAAAATATGCTACCGTATAATAAAAAGAACACTCAACTATCAAGGGTGCTCAGAAAGAATATGACGGCTGAAGAAAAGCATCTGTGGTATGATTTTCTGAAGAAATTGCCAATGGCGGTGAAAAAACAGCACCCAATAGAAGGGTACATAGTTGATTTTTATATTCCGCAAGCAAAGATCGTGATAGAAATCGACGGCTCCCAGCATGAAAGTGCGGAAAATGCGAAAGCAGATGCCGAGAGGGATGAATTATTGAATTCTTGGGGAATTGAAGTGATGAGATTTCCAAACAGAAGAATTAATAAGGCATTCTACTCGGTGACTTGCGAAATACTCGAAAAACTCGGGCTCACTTGGTTTGATCCGGTGGAAAAGGATTGAATTTGGCAATTTTTAAGGAAGATTTTCGCTTCGCGAAAAACTGTATCTTAAAAGGCGCCTCATTCGTCAGCCTTCGGCTGCCACCTTCCCCCACCGGGGAAGGCTGATAGTTGGTGCGAACCTATTGCAAGTACATCAAATCTTGTTTGGATAAAACTTATGCATAGCAAATGGGAGAAAACCGTGATCATAAGCAAGAATTTTCAAGATGTGAATTCGGTATTTGACTTTTACGAAGGAATTATTGGAGATGTTCGTTGGGAAAACAATACTGACTTGCTGATTAGCGTATGTTATTTTTTTGATGAACCGAAAGGTTTTCAAAACAAAGACATAATTATTCGCTTCAAAAAGTGCTTCTCGGCAAAATTTGATTACACCAAAATGATCTTTTCTGTAAAAGAATATAGTATCGTGACTCCCCACCCGGAAATTGAAAGTATATCGGTTAAAAAAAGTGATTCTTGCATTAACGTAACTATTACAACAAATTTTGCGGATATGATACAAATTTGTTGTGATGATATATGGATTGAATCTAAAGACTGTTGATTTTAACACAAATATTTTAGCTCAAACTCTCTATAGCTTATGTTCGCACTCTCAAAATCAGCCTTCCCCGGTGGGGGAAGGGGGACCACGAAGTGGTGAATGAGGCGTTTTAATAAGATACTGTTTTTCGAGCGCAGCGAGAAAATCTTCCAAAAGATCACCCCACCAAGTGATCCGCACAAAAAGCAATCGCTTTTCATTATACCCAATTAAGAATAAATACAGAAAATAAAGGAAAACGCAATGAAACAAAGTATTTTCACAATAAAAGAAAACCGCCCGCTGACCGATCTTGTTTGGCTGATGCGTATGGCGGGGGACACGTCCGAGATCACGGCGGCGGGTCAGTTCGTGAATATTCAGCTCGACGGGCTCTATCTGCGCCGACCGATCTCGGTTTTTGACTGCGAGGACGGAATGCTCTCCATTATATATAAGGTCGTCGGCAAGGGTACCGAGAAGATGACTACCCTCCCCGTCGGCACAGAACTCGACGTACTTACGGGACTCGGCAACGGCTACGATCTCGAAAAGGTCGGAAAGAAGCCCCTTCTCGTCGGCGGCGGCGTTGGCGTCCCCCCTCTTTACTACCTCGCAAAGAAGCTGATCGCGGCGGAAAAGAAACCCGAGATCGTCGTCGGCTTCAACACCGCGGATGAGATCTTCGGCGTCGAATTCTTCGAGGAGATCGGATGTAAAGTCACCGTCACGACCGTTGACGGAAGCGTCGGCGTCAAGGGATTTGTAACCAACGCGCTTGAGGCGATCGACTACGATTACATCTGCACCTGCGGACCCGAGCCGATGCTCAAGGCTCTTTACAGAGCAACCGAGGCAAAGGGTCAGTACAGCTTTGAGGAGCGCATGGGTTGCGGCTTCGGCGCGTGCATGGGATGCTCCTGCAAGACAGTCACGGGCTACAAGAGGATCTGCAAGGACGGCCCGATCCTTGAGAAGGAGGAAATACTGTGGGAAAAATGAATGTGAATCTTTGCGGGATCGAGCTTGACAACCCCGTCATCCCCGCAAGCGGAACTTTCGGCTTCGGCTATGAGTTCGACGAGCTTTATGATATCAACGTCCTCGGCACCTTCTCTTTCAAGGGAACGACAAAGGATCCCCGCTTCGGCAACCCCACTCCGAGAATCGCGGAGTGCACCGAGGGTATGATAAACGCCGTCGGTCTGCAGAACCCAGGCGTCGAAAAGGTCATTTCCGAGGAGCTTCCGAAGCTTTATAAGGTATTCAATAAGAAGGTTATGGCAAACGTCAGCGGTTTTTCGGTCGAGGACTATGCCTATACCGTTGAAAAACTCGATTCAGTCGACGAGATCGGCTGGTTTGAGGTCAACGTAAGCTGCCCGAACGTCCACGGAGGCGGAATGTCCTTCGGAACCCAGCCAGAGGCGGCGGCAGAGGTCACCCGCGCGGTACGCAAAGTGACCAAAAAGCCCATCATCATCAAGCTCTCGCCCAACGTGACCGACATTGTTTCGATCGCAAAGGCTTGCGAGGAGGCGGGCGCGGATGGCATCAGCCTTATCAACACCCTGCTTGGAATGCGGATCGACCTTCGCACCAAGCGTCCCGTGATCGCCAACAAGATGGGCGGCTTCTCGGGCCCCGCGATCTTCCCCGTTGCGGTCAGAATGGTGTATCAGGTCGCACACGCGGTGAATATTCCCGTTGTCGGTATGGGTGGTGTTTCGTCAGCCGAGAACGTCATCGAAATGATGCTCGCGGGCGCAACCGCAGTCGAGGTCGGCGCCGCTAACCTCGTCAACCCCTACGCCTGCCGCGACATCATCGCAGACCTCCCCCGCGTAATGGCGAAGTACGGCATCGAGAACCTTTCGGATATAATTGGTGCAGTAAAATAAGGTGAATTTCCTCGCTTTGCTCGGAAATTTTCGATTTTGATTAATTAGCGAGTGCGAACAAAGCGTTCTTGGTGTCCCCTCATCACCCGCTGCGGCGGGAGCTTCTCCCAGGAGAAGCCTGGGGATACTGTCATCTTTGTTTGGATTTCTCTGAACTTTGCGCATTATTAATCTCAAAAAGCAAATCAGTTGTGAATAATGTAATCTGCTTTTGGTAGCGCATTTTGTTTGACTGTTCAAAATTGAAATGCTGAACGATAATTACTGTAGCAACAGAATTATCGCACAAACCCCTTAAGGCTTCTCCTGGGAGAAGCTCCCGCCGCAGCGGGTGATGAGGGGACACCGTCTGTACTGCATAACAGCCAAGGCGCAAAAAAGATTATAAAATTATATGAGTAATTAAATTTTAAGGAGATAAAAAATGGGAAAAGACGTAATTATCGCATGTGATTTTGACTCGAAGGAGAAGGTATTTTCCTTCCTTGAGAAGTTCGAGGGCGAGGAAAGAAAGCCCTTCGTGAAGATCGGTATGGAGCTTTACTATGCCGAGGGTCCCGAGATCGTCCGCGAGATCAAGCGCCGCGGCCACAAGATCTTCCTTGACCTCAAGCTCCACGACATCCCCAACACAGTAAAGAAGTCGATGGCTGTTCTTTCTCGCCTCGACGTTGATATGACCAACCTCCACGCTGCAGGCACCGGCAGAATGATGGAAGCCGCAATCGAGGGTCTGACCCGCGAGGACGGCACCCGCCCGATGCTCATCGCAGTAACCCAGCTCACCTCCACCGACGAGGAGACGATGAAGGAAGACCTCCTCATCAACGAGCCCATCGACAAGGTAGTTATGCACTATGCATCCGTCGCAAAGAGATCGGGTCTTGACGGCGTAGTTTGCTCCCCCCTCGAGGCAGGCAAGGTCCACGAGACCTGCGGCAAGGATTTTGTCACCGTAACCCCCGGCGTCCGTTTCGCAGACGGCGACATCGGCGACCAGAAGAGAGTCATGACCCCCGCTGCAGCAAAGGAGATCGGCTCGGATTACATCGTTGTCGGACGCCCGATTACGGCGGCAGAGGATCCCGTGGCGGCGTATAGACGTTGTGTGGCGGAGTTTTGTGACTGACGTAGTGAAAAGTGTAAAGTGGAAAGTGTAAAGTTAAGGTGAATTTTCGCCAAGGCGAAAATTTTCCGATTTTATAATAAAAAACACGAATGAACTGCAAAACAGCATCACTATCGTCTATGTTTGCACTCGGGGGCAGGGGTGAAGGGGGCGAAGCCCCCTTCAACTGAAACGATGTCATCCTGAGGCGGCGTCCGCAGACCGCCTGCCGCCGAAGGATATCGTGCCGACCGAGTTGTTCCTCGGGCGGCGCGGTGCCATAACGAAGAAGTCTGCTGTGAACCAAAAAACAAAATTATACAGCCTGATGTAATCACTATGGACACAAAAACATATTACGTTTACATTGAAGCAAACAAAAGAAACCAAGTTTTTTATGTAGGTATAACAAACAACCTTGCTCGCAGAGATAAAGAACACGAAAATAAAGTACACGAATATAGCTATACCGCAAGGTATAACGTGAATAAGCTCGTGTACTTTGAAAAGTACCACGACGTAAACAAAGCAATAGCAAGAGAAAAATCCCTCAAAGGGATAAACAGGCAAAAGAAACGCGAGCTCATTCGTGCCGTCAATCCGAAGTATGATGATCTGAGTGAAATTCTGGTGCGCAAACCTTGTGCACCGGCGGGTGCAGAACAGACCACTTCGTAATGGCACCGCGCCGCCCGAGGAACAACTCGGTCGGCACGAGATCCTTCGGCAGCCAAGCGGCCTGCGGGCGCTGCCTCAGGATGACATCGTTTCTTTTTCATGGGGGCTTCGCCCCCATACCCCCGTTTTATTCTGTTAAAAATCAAATAAGGAGAAAAATAATATGGAAGGCTACAAAAGAGAGTTTATACAATTTTTAGAGAGCGCAGGAGTCTTGAAATTCGGCGATTTCACCGCAAAGAGCGGACGCAAGATCCCCTATTTCATCAACGCGGGTATGATCAAGACCGGCGACGACATCGCAAAGCTCGGCGAGTTCTATGCAAAGGCGTATTTCGAGAAGCTCGGCGCAAAGAAGGCTGTTCTTTACGGTCCCGCGTACAAGGGCATTTCGCTTTCGGTCTCCGCAGCAGTCGCGCTGTCGAAAAACGGCCTCAACGTCCCCTTCTTCTTCAACCGTAAGGAAGTCAAGGACCACGGCGAGGGCGGCGTTTTCGTAGGCTACGTTCCCCAGGCAGGTGAGGAAGTCGTCATCATCGAGGACGTCATCACCGCGGGCACCGCGATCCGCGAGAGCATGGAGATCCTCTCCCACCTCGAGGGCGTAAAGGTTGCCGCAACCTTCATCATGGTCGACCGCAAGGAAAAGGGCCGGGGCGAGAAGGGCGCAATGCAGGAGATCGAGGAGCAGTTCGGCTTCCCCGTATACTCGATCGTCGACGTTTACGACATCATCGAGTACCTCGAGGCTGACGAAAAGAACGCTGAAAACGTTGAGAGAATTAAGAATTATCTTAAGGTGAACGGTGCAAAATGAGAAGCCTGATCAATGTTTTTGACCTCAGCAAAGAGGAAGTCGGCGCACTTCTTGACACCGCCGACGATATAATCGCGAATCCCGCGAAGTATGCGACCGCTTGCCACGGCAAGAAGATCGCGACCCTCTTCTTCGAGCCTTCGACCAGAACCCGTCTTTCTTTTGAGGCGGCAATGCTCGAGCTCGGCGGAAGCGTTCTCGGTTTCGAGGCGGGCGGAAACTCGTCCTCTTCGAAGGGCGAGAGCGTAGCCGACACCGCTCGCGTCGTTTCCTGCTATGCCGACATCATCGCAATGCGCCATCCCCTCGCGGGCTCGGCTTACGTTGCGTCGAAGAATGCTTCGATCCCCGTAATCAACGCGGGCGACGGCTCGCACAGCCACCCGACCCAGACTCTTGCCGACCTCTGCACAATCCGCAGACATAAGCATAAATTCGACGGCCTCACCGTCGGCTTCTGCGGCGACCTCAAGTACGGCAGAACGGTTCATTCGCTCATTCAGGCGCTTTCGCGCTACACCGGCATCAAGATCGTGCTCATCTCCCCGAAGGAATTGAAGCTCCCCGAGTACGTAAAGAACGAGACCATCAAGGCAAACGGCATGGAGTATTACGAGACCGAGTCGATGACGGAGGTCATGCCCGAGCTCGACGTGCTCTATATGACCCGCATCCAGCATGAGCGTTTCGCGAGCGAGGAGGAATATCTCCGCCTCAAGGACAGCTACATCCTCGATATGGCAAAGCTCGAGACCGCAAAGAGCGATCTCATCATCCTTCACCCGCTGCCCAGAGTCAACGAGATCTCCACTGCTGTCGACAAGGATCCCCGAGCGTGCTACTTCGAGCAGGTACTTAACGCAAAATATATGAGAATGGCACTCATTCTCAAGCTTCTTGCAGAGCGTGACTGCGAGGCTCCCGCCGAGGACGGCGAATATCGCACCGACCTTGTCTGCGACAACAAGGGATGTATCGTAACCACCGAGCAGGAGCTCCCACACCTCTTCCGCAAAGGCGTCGACGGCAAATACCGCTGCCTCTACTGCGAGCACAGAGACTAAGACGCTTCGCGTAGTGAAAAGTGGAAAGTGTAAAGTGAAAAGTTAAGGTAAATTTCCGCCCTTCGGGGCGGAAATTTTTTCATATATATAATTAGGAAGATTTTTGATAAATATTGGAAAGTAAAAAACACGATTCTCTATTGACTTTTTGTCGATTTGGTGGTATAATGTAGTTACTTATATCATGGCTCATTGTCGAGTCATAAAAATTCAATAGGAGAAAAGCTATGAAAAAAGTTTTAAGCGTGTTGATAACCGCGGCTTTGATGCTTCAACTGCTTGTGATGTTCGGCGCTGTTTCTGCGGAAGGAGCTGCAGCAATGACGGTCACGAGCACAAGCGGAACGGTTGGCTCAACCGTTACCGTTGAAGTCGGAATCGCGAATAACCCCGGATTTCATGCTCTTGAGTGTCAGATTGAATATGACAAGACACTTTTGAAGCTCGAATCTATAACTGCAGGAGAAAAGCTTGCCCCCACTCAGACAAGCGTAGATCCTGAGAACCAGTTCATCACTTCATTGGGTGATGCCGGAAAGCCCGCAGGATTTGTTTATTTGGGCATTTCGTTCAATGAAAATCCTCCTGCAATTGTCAAGAACGAGCTTGTAACCGGCGACGTAACCCTTGCAACTCTCACCTTCACTATGCTCGCAGCAGGAACCGCTAACGTGAATGTAACTTGCATAGAATCCCTTTCCCTCGATGATACGTTGGAAATGAATCAGTTTGTTACTCTCCCCGCTACCGGAACTGTTACGATTGCTGAAAAGCCGGCGTATGTCCGTGGTGATGTAAACGGTGATGGTGTGGTTGACGATAATGATGCAATTCGACTGTTGCTATTTACGCTCTTTGGTGCTGAAGATTACCCTATTAACCAAAATGGTGATATGAATGGCGACGGTGTGGAAGATGATAGTGATGTAATTCATCTGTTGTTGTTCACACTCTTCGGTGCTGAAGATTATCCTTTGTCGCAGTAAGTAATAAGTTCACATATTAAAAGGAGAAATACTTATGAAAAAAACACTTTTGGCGCTTGCATTGTCATTGATTATGATTGTATCTTTGGCTTTGACCGTATATGCAAGCAATACAATATCCTATACGGTTCAGTCCACTACTGCCGGTCGTGGTGATACGGTAGAGCTTGTTGTTGCAGCAAATAACGCTACCCAGGTTAAAAGTATGGGTATCAAAATATCTTACAACAAAGAGGCGCTTGAATATGTCAGCAGTGAATGGACTCTTCCTGCCGGCTATATGATGGCTACTCCCTGGACCGAGACCCAAGATGCAGCTGCACTTTATATGGCTCCCACTAATGTCAGCGGCAATATCTTTAAGATGAAGTTTAAGGTAAAAGATACCGCTGCTCTCGACTCTGTAGCAGCAGTTAATGTAACTGTTGTTGCAAAGAACGGTAGCACAACTTTCCCCTCTAACATGGTACAGAACGGATCTATTGCTATCTCTTGCCCCCACACCAACACTGAACCCCGTGCTGAAGTACCTGCAGGATGTAATGTTCCCGGTCTTACAGCGGGTGTATACTGTCTCGGATGCCAGAAATATATTTCCGGCGGTCAGGCTACTAATCCCACTGGCAACCACACAGATGCAGACGGCAAGTGGGAAACTGACGGAGACAAGCACTGGCATACTTGCTCTTGCGGTCAGATTTTTGACGAGGCTACTCACACCGGTGGCACCGCTACCTGTGTAGATAAGGCAGTATGTGGCGTCTGTGCTAAGGAGTACGGCACAATCAATGCCGAAAACCATAAGGTTTCCACCGAAAAGCTTGCTGAAGATAAGTATCTTGTTGCCGGCACAGGTGTAAACTGCAAGGATGCCAAGAAGTATTACTATGAATGTCTTAAGTGCCATAACGCTACCGCAGAGATCTGGACCAGCGACAAGACCGGCGAACATGCTTACGGCGAGCTTGTTCAGGCTAAGGTAGAAGTCCATACTCCCGAAAAGCTTGAACCCGCAGTAGCAGCTCACCATCTGTGCTCTGTTTGCCAGACCTACTTCACCGAAGGTAAAGTAGCTACAACTCTCCAGGCTCTTACCGGTGCAACACCCGTACATACTTTTGGTGATGCTTATAAATCCGATGCTGAAAAGCACTGGAAGGAATGTTCTTGCGGATTGAAGAACTCCGAGGGCGCTCACATTTACGACGGTGCGAGCGATATGATCTGTAATACTTGCCAGTATGACAGAAGCTGCACTCACTCCAAGCCCCTTACCCACGTTGAGGCAAAGCCCGCTAATTGTACCGATTCCGGTAATATTGAGTATTGGTACTGCGTAGACTGCCTTGCTAAGTTCGACGCTGCAACCGCAGCTACTGCCACAAAGCTTACTGATGTAACTGTACCCGCTCTCGGTCATATTTTCGATACAAAGTATACCTATGCAGACGGTTATCATTGGAATGCTTGCACAGGCATCGGTTGTACCGAGACCACCGCAAAGGTTGCATGTGACAGTGCTGTAAAGGCTACCTGCCAGCAGAAGGCTGTTTGTGATACCTGCGGCAATACTTACACCGATTTTGCTCCCCACGATTATGCAACCGAGTACACCACCGAAGCAGGCAAGCACTGGCGCGCTTGTAAGACTGTTGGCTGTACCGCAGTCACCGACGAGGCGAATTGCTCCGGCGGCACCGCAACCTGCTACAAGCTTGCTGTATGTGCAACTTGTCAGAAGGAATACGGCACACTTGCTGCTCACGTTATCAGCACCGATTGGAATTATAAGGATGCTACCGGCCACGCTCATGCGTGCACCAACACCGGTTGTACTTACCACGAGACTATTCAGCCTCACGTCGATGATGCAGCCGGCGAAAGCTGCACCGTCTGCGGTCATATTTATCACACCTGCGGCGCAAATGAGACTACTTATGTTGCTCCTGTGATCGGCAACTGTATGGTTAAGGGTCGCCAGGCTTATTACAGATGTTCTTGCGGCAAGCTTTACTATGACGATGCTGCGACCACAGTTCTTAACAGCCTTTCCGATATCGAAGCTTACGGCGCACACAGCGGTGTTGTAACTCCCGCTGTTCCCGCAACTTGCACCACTCCCGGCACTACTGAAGCTATGGTTTGCTCCGTATGCAGAATGCAGTTCAGCATTGCTCAGGTAATCCCCGCAACCGGTCACAGCTTTGGCGAGTGGACCACCACTCTTGAGCCCACCGAATATGCTGAGGGCTCCAAGTCCAGAACATGTTCCGCATGTAATGAGGTCGAAACCGAAGCTATCCCCGCTCTCGGTCACGAGCATACTGCTGTTGAGATTCCCGCAGTCGCTCCTACTTGTACAGAAACCGGTCTTACTGCAGGCAGCAAGTGCGCTACTTGTGGAGAGATCCTTGTAGCTCAGGAGACTGTTCCCGCGATCGACCACGCTTCTGTTACACACGTTGGCGCAAATGCAGCAACCTCTACCGAAGCAGGTAACGTTGAGCACTGGATCTGCTCCGAATGTGAGACCGTATGGCTTGACGAAGAGCGCACCACAGTTGCAACCAAGGAAGATGTTGTTATTCCCGTAATTCCCGAGACCGAGCCCGAAGAGACTACCCAGGCTCCTGAGGAGACCACCGAGGCTCCTGAAGAGACTACTGTAGCTCCTGAAGAGACCACCGAGGCTCCCGAGGAGACCACTGCAGCTCCCGAGGAGACTACCGCAGCTCCCGAGGAGACTACCGCAGCTCCCGAAGAGACCACTCAGGCTCCCGAGGACATCACCGTTCCCGAGGAAACCACCGAGGCTCCTGTTGAGACTACCGAGGCTCCCGAGGAGACCACCGCTGCTCCCGAAGAGACCACCTCTCCCGAGGTTCCCTCTACCGGTGACAGCGCGATCTTCTTCATCGTTGCTCTGATTGCTTTCTCTGCAATCTTTGCTTTTGCAGTAGCTCTCGGCAAGAAGAGAACTGAAAACTAATTAAAAATATTTGATCTTTCCCCCGCTTTTCCGCAGAAAGGCGGGGGAAAAGCGTCATCACAAAAAATAGTAGGAGTAAGCTATGAAAAACTTAAAAATTCTGACTTTTGCGTTGTTTTTGGCAGTCATAATAGCTTCGTTATGTCCTCTCACGGTTTTTGCAACCGAGAATGCCCCCGCTTACACGGAAGATCAGCTGATCGATATGTGCGCGGGTAATTATGCCTATGATTATCTGGGCAAAATGCAAAACGGCGAAGCGCTTCAAAAGCTTTATCGCGATATCGATGCTAAAGCAAAGGCGTTTCATATCGACCCGTCCGCTGCTTTGATTGACGGGACACACGCATTTTTTGTGGATTTTGCGGTTCACGGGCTGACTGCGGACGAGGCTATGCTTGTTTGGCGATTCTACCGCGACGATCATCCCCTTTACTATTGGATTTCCAATACGATCGATTACGTAGGCAGCGAGCTTGAATTTGTTGTTCCCGAAGGCTGCAGAGACAGCGCTGTCAGAAAGGCAACGAACGAGAGCATCCATACTCAGATCAATGCATTCCTCTCGTACACAAAGGACCTGACCTCGCCCTATCTTTTCGCGCTGGCGTGCCATGATATGATAATCGACAAGATAGATTACGCCTACGAAAGCGACGGTGTTACACCGCAGGACGATTACTGGGCGCACAGCATTCTTGGCGTTTTTGAGGTAGGCGCCGGCGTTTGCGAAAGCTACGCGCGCACATTTTCGCTTTTCCTCAATGCTCGCGGCGTTGAAAATGCCCTTGTAGCGGGTGACGCGGGCGGTCCTCACGACTGGAATATTGCCAAGATGGACGACGGCAATTGGTATTGGTTTGACCTGACCTGGGATGACAACCCCGGATTTATTGAAGGTATTGATTACAGATATTTCTGTGTCAACGATACGCAGAACATAAAGTGGATCGACGGTCCTTGGATCCCGGGAGGCGACTGGGACAGCTGTTTCACCGAAAAGCACCATTCCTATACCCCCGAGGGCAGCGGCGAGTTCTTCCAATATGCACTTCCCGAGCGTTCGAAAAACGCTTTTTCCGCTGATTTCGCGATCAGAAACGAGTTTTCCGTTGGGGATTTTGATTATATCATCACGGGCGACAGAGAAGTGTACGTTACCGAAATTGACGGCGAGGGATTTGTTTCTATCCCCGAAACCGTTGAATATCGCGGTATAAACTACTCCGTTGTCGGCGCGGCTAATGTGCAAGACCGCCTGCTGAAGGGTAAACAGAGCATTATCGACGATGACGTAACCGGTCTTTCGATCCCCAAAACTCTAACCTTCATCTGGGATTACGTTTTCAATAACGAAAACGAAGATTTTTGGGGCTACGTTGTCGATCCCGAGAATACCACGTTCTGCTCGCAAAACTATGTTCTTTATACCAAAGACAGATCCGTGTTGATCGGATTCCCCGCGAAGGTGACTGAAAAGAGTTTCACCATCCCCGCCGAGACCAAGTTTATCGCCGCAGGCGCGTTCGGCAACCACGGTCTTGAGGAGCTGAAGATACATAAGGATCTGCTCTATCCCGGCATCAGGCATATGGGCTACGGCTTTGACAACAAAGACTTTATAATCAGCAACCCCAATTCCAAGACAGCGGGTGCGTTTACAAGTATCGTCAACGGTGCGGAGAATTATAAATTCGCGATCGCCATCGACGGTGAGCACCCGAATTACAAGGTTGTCGACAAGGGCATCTATTCCGCAAACGGCGAGATCCTTTGCGGCGTCACAACTCCCGCGATCCCCGGCAAATTCGAGATCGCAAGCGGCGCGAAGGCGGTTGAAAATTATGCTTTGGCACACCTCGATACACTTGTATCGCTGACGATTCCCGAAAGCGTTGAAAGTATTACATACGGTGCTGTTATGGATTGCCCAAAGCTGATAGATATCAATAACTGCTCCGCGATCAATGCAGCGGGTTGGGCGCAGAACGTTTATACTCCCGGGGGAGGAGAAGCGATGACGATCCTCGAGGACGGCTTTGCATATTTCGGCAACAAGCTCTATGTTATCGCTTATTACGGCGAGAGCACCGATGTAGTATTGCCCGAGGGATTGAAGAAGATCGACAAAGCGGTCTTCACCGGCAGAACCGACATCGAGTCGCTGACCATCCCTGCGTACATCATTATGGACGATGAGATACTTGACAATGATGTGCTCGAGGATTGCAAGTCTCTCAAGACAATCACCGCCGACGTCAAGAGCAAGGATTGGGCGAAATTTGCCAATCGCCTGGGTCTTGATGATGACTTTGAAAACACCACTGTCAAATGCAAGGACGGAAAGGTCGTTTATACGAGCGGCATACCTGAAACCGTGATTTACGGCGACATTGACGGCAACGGTGAAGTCACAAAAAAGGACACCTCCGATCTGCTCAAAAACATTGTGAAGAACGAAACGGACACCAAATTCGACGTTTCCGGCGACGGAAAGGTGACCATCGTTGACGTTATTCTTCTCATGAAATACCTCGCGGGTCACGATGTGATTCTGCACTAAACGTAATTTAATTAAATAGGGCTGATTCATTAAGTTAACGATGAATCAGCCCTTTAAGTATGTGGAAATAATGATTTGATATTTGTATTTTCTAAATAGAATTGTGCAGTAGTATCTTATTCAAACTCCTCATTTCACTATTTCTTCCTCTTACCCCACCGGGGCAATGCTGTCAACTTAAGATAATTCCCTCGAAAGAAGTACTTACATAGCGTTCCCCGGTGTCCCCTCATCACCCGCTGCGGCGGGAGCTTCTCCCAGGAGAAGCCTGGGAAACAAGGCTACGCCTTGAGTGAAATATTTCTCCTACGGAGAAATATGAAATTTTTGCTTCGCAAAAGTGAAATTCGCGCTTCGCACGAGTGAAATCTTTCGCTTTCAGCGAAAGGTTAAGGTAGAAATTTGCCAAGGCAAATTTCAAATTAATAAATAATTCGAAAATTAGAAAATACCAAACGAAGCTTACAGTAACTCCAGGCTTCTCCTGGGAGAAGCTCCCTCCGCAGAGGGTGATGAGGGGACACCAAGAAAGCTTTGTTCGCACTTGCTTTTTAATAACTTTCAACTTTTTTCGGAAAATAATCTTTACAAAAAAGCCACTTTGTGGTATACTTATTATGTATTTTTGTCCAATTGTAAAACTGCGTTTTACAGTTGATTTCGCTTATAATTTTGGGAGGTGCGGTTTTGAAAAACAACAACCTTAAGGCGTGGCTCTATCTGCTTCCCGCCATTCTGTTCCTGGGCGTATTCATGGTCTACCCGCTCATCGACGTGTTCATTTACTCCTTCGAGGAGGGCTACAACTCGGCATCGCAGACCTTTTTCGGCACGGGATTTTATAACTATCAATACATATTGCGCGATCCCTATTTCTTGCAGGCGGTGAAGAACACCTTCATTCTCGTTATCATCACCGTGCCTGTCTCGACGGGGCTTTCGCTCGTCATTTCGGTTGCGCTTGCTTCGATAGACAAGCTCCGCAAGCTCTTTCAGACTATATTTTTTCTCCCCTACGTCACCAACACCCTTGCGGTCGGACTCGTTTTTATGATCCTTTTCAAGAAAACGGCGTACACCGACGGAATGGTGAATCTGCTGATCAACTTCTTCGGCGGCCCCTCGGTCGACTTCATCGACGGTCCATATTGGGCAAAGATGCTCGTTCTCTGCATCTACACCGTCTGGATCGTTATGCCGTTCAAGATCTTGATACTGACAAGCGCACTTGCCTCGGTCAATCAGAATTATTATGACGCCGCCCGCGTTGACGGCACCACAAAGTGGCGAATGTTCACAAAGATCACCCTCCCGATGATCTCGCCCACGCTCTTTTACCTCATCATCACGGGCTTTATCGGCGCTTTCAAGGCGTACAGCGACGCCGTCGCGCTCTTCGGCACCAACCTCAACGCCGCAAAGATGAACACCATCGTCGGCTACGTTTACGATATGCTCTACGGCGACAGCGGCGGCTTTCCGTCCTATGCCTCTGCCGCGGCGATCATTCTCTTTATCATCGTGCTCACCATCACGTGCATCAACCTGCTGATCAGCAAGAAGCACGTTCATTATTAAGAGAGGAGGAAGAAAAATGAAGGAAAAAACGCTCCGCCAAAGGATCCTGGGGATCGCGGTCTATACAATGCTCGTCATCTGGGCGCTCGTTGTGCTTTTCCCTTTTTATTGGATGCTGTTGACCTCGGTCAAGAGCTACGGCTCATATAACGCCGAGTTCATCCCGAAATTCTTCACTCTCTCGCCCACGTTCGAGAACTACGTTTCGGCATTTTCCGCCGTTCCGCTCGCAAAATACTTCCTCAACACCGTGATCTTCACGGTCGTGACCACCGCGCTGATGCTCGTCATCGCCATCCCTTCGGCTTTTGCCTTCGCAAGGCTTGAATTCAAGGGCAAAAATCTGCTCTTTCTTTCCTTCCTTGCGCTGATGATGATCCCCACCGAGCTTGTGGTCATCACGAATTTCACCACAGTCACAAATCTCGAAATGCGAAACACCTTCGCGGGACTCATCCTGCCCTCGGCGGCTTCGGTGTTCTATATCTATCTACTCAAGGAAAACTTCGAGCAGGTGCCCAATGAGCTCTATCTCGCCGCCAAGGTTGACGGCACGACAGATTTCAAGTACCTGATGAAGGTGCTCGTCCCTATCTGCCGACCCACGGTCGTGACTGTGACTATCCTCAAGGTCATCGAGTGCTGGAATTCCTATGTCTGGCCGCGCCTTATCACCGATAACCCCGCATATTACCTTGTTTCAAACGGCATTCAGGAGATCCGCGAAAACGGCTTCGGACGCGAGAACATCCCCGCGATGATGGCGGCTGTCGTTGTCATCTCCCTGCCGCTGATCGTGCTCTTCCTGATCTTCCGCAACAAGATCATGGCGGGCGTTGCAAGAGGAGGTACAAAGGGATGAAAAGATATATCTGTGCTTTCCTCGCGCTCATCCTCTGCCTTGCCTGCCTTAGCGGTTGCCACGGCTCGAAAAGACAGGAGCTTTTCGAGATCCCCGCGGAATTCGACACCTCAAAGCAGTATGAGATCACTTTCTGGGCTAAAAACGATACCAATATGACACAGGTCGCAATCTATAAAAAGGCAGTTGCCGATTTTGAGGCGCTTTACCCGAATATCAAGGTGACTCTTCGCCTTTACACCGATTACAGCAGGATATTCAATGACGTTATCACCAACATCTCGACCGGCACCACGCCGAATGTCTGCATCACCTACCCCGACCACATCGCCACCTATCTTACGGGCGACAACACCGTTGTTCCGCTTGATGAGCTGATGGCGGATGAGAGATTCGGCCTTGGCGGAAGCGAGGTGCGATTTGAATCTCCAAGGCAGGATGAGATCATCGAAAAGTATCTTGCCGAGGGCATCATCGGCGACGAGCACTATGCGCTCCCCTTCCTTCGCTCGACAGAGGCTTGCTATGTCAACAAGACCTTCGTTGAAAAGCTCG
This sequence comes from Clostridia bacterium, assembly GCA_017415485.1. Classification (GTDB taxonomy): domain Bacteria; phylum Bacillota; class Clostridia; order Oscillospirales; family CAG-272; genus CAG-390. Next base: position 5,816 of record JAFQGP010000008.1, on the reverse strand, counting down.
GCTTCACTCTGCCCGAAACTCTGACCTGGGATTTCATCTGGCAGGTCTGCGAAAAGGCGGTTGAGAAGGATGCCGATGGAAATTTCATCGTCAACGGTCAGAAGACGCTCATCCCCTGCATCTACAAATCGACCGATAATATGATGATACAGGCGCTTCGCCAGCAGGGCGCGGATTATTCGACCGCCGAAGGCGAGATCGGACTTTTCAACGACACTACAAAGGAATTCCTGCTCGGCATTGCCGCGCATACGAAGAACGGTGAGTTTTCCACGTTCAAGATCTCATCCTACCCCGCAAACTTCCTCAACGCGGGCCAGTGCATTTTCGCGATCGACTCCACCGCGGGTGCGACCTGGATGGGCTCGGATGCTCCGCTGATCGACATCGCGGAGGACAGACTCGTCAGATTCGAGACCTCGGTTATGACCGTGCCGCAGTTTGACACCGAAAACCCCACAATGATCTCGCAGGGCCCCTCTGTTTGCGTTTTCAATAAGCCCGATAACGGCGAGGTCCTTGCCTCTTGGCTCTTTGCGCAATATCTGCTGACGAACGAAGTGCAGATCGCTTATGCGCAGACCGAGGGCTACGTCCCCGTGACGAGCAAGGCGCAGAATTCTCCCGAATACCTCGATTATCTCTCGCGCGAGGGCGAGGATAACGATATGTATTATGACATCAAGCTTAAAGCGACAAAGCTGACGCTCGAATATACCGAAAAGACCTTCGTCACTCCCGTCTTCAACGGATCGGCTTCGCTCCGCAACGCGGCGGGTCAGCTGATCGAGGAGGTCACAAAGGGCGCCCGACGCGGCAGAACGGTCGACAGTGCGTTTGTTGATTCGCTTTATGATGAAATGACCTCGCTATACCGCCTTGACGGAATAGGTGCGGGAAGCGGCGAAAAGGCAGATCTCGGCCCGCTCCCACCCACCGCGGTAGCGCTCATTTCGCTCATTGCTGCAACTTGGGTCCTTATTGGCGTTTATGTTTTGGTACAAACGCTGAAAAAGAGAAAAAATCAAGGAAATACTTGACAAAATCCCCAATTTGGTGTATAATGATATCCGTAAAAACTTTATTAAAAATCTTTTACAAAAAGGAGAATGAAAATGAAAAAGTTTTTAGCAGTACTTATGATTCTTTGCATGGCAGTATCGCTTTTCGCTTGCGCTGAAAAGTTCGACCCCGCCAAGAAGTCCGAGGGCGTTATGACCTATGCCGAGTACGATGCAGCAGCAATGGATGCTGAGGTCGTTATCGAGGCTTACGTTCAGGCTACCCAGTCCTGGTGGGACAACAAGATCACCGCTTACCTTCAGGATCCCGATGGCGCATACTTCTGCTATGAGATGGCATGCTCCGAGGCTGACGCAGCTAAGCTGACTAAGGGTACCAAGATCAAGGTTACCGGCACCAAGGGCGCTTGGGCAGGCGAGATCGAGATCATGGACGCAAAGTTCGAGTTTGTTGAGAGCGAAAAGTGGGTTGCAGAGGCTACCGACGTTACCGATCTTCTCGGTAAGGACGAGCTCATCAAGCACCAGAACAAGTACGTAACCTTCAAGGGCCTTACCGTTTCCAAGGTTGAGTACAAGAACGGCGAACCCGGCGACGATATCTACGTAACCGTATCCAAGGACGGCGCTGAGTACTCCTTCTGCGTAGAGCGTTACCTCACCGATCCCGACACCGCAGTTTACAAGGCAGTCGGCGAGCTCCAGGCAGGCGACACCGTTGACATCGAAGGCTTCCTCTACTGGTACGAGGGCGTTAATACCCATATTACCGGTGTAACAAAGAACTGATTTTGTTCGGATAAAAACCCGACAGCGATGGCTGTCGGGTTTTTATTTTGCGGAGAAAATGTAATTGGGATAAATCCGCCTGCGGCGGAATGATAGTTCGCCTTCGGCGAAATGATGATCTGCCTTCGGCAGAATGATAGTTCGCGCAAGCGCGAAATGAAGGTGAATTTCCGCCGTGGCGGAAATTTTCATTTTAAGAAAAAAGCATTAACAAGATAAATAATAAGTGTATAGTAACTATTCTTATCTGTACTGCATAAACGACAGGTGTACTAATTGGTACTGATTATTTTATTTGACAGCATTGTTTCGAGAGAAAACTATCAATTATATCAAATTTCTATATAAAAGTCACCTCAAATGATTTTTCGTACTTTTTGCATTTTGCTGCCACGGATGGGATTCGGGATCTTCCGTTTACAATGACCATAACATAATCTGCGGCTTGGATCAGTTCGTCAATGTCGGGACAGAAAACTGTGTTTTCGAGATTTGGGATATTGGTAAGAATTTCGGTACACTCTTTTGGCAAATACTTTTTCGGGTCGATTATTTTGCTTGACCCAATCAATGCAACTTTCATATTTTTCTCCAAAGAATAAATTTAGTATACTTAATATAAGTATACTTACAACATTATACCACAAAAATATCTTAAAATATACTTAAATTAAGATAATTTTGGAGAAAAATAATGAGAAACAAAAATAATAAGCACCTCGGGCTTGAGATCGACCCAGAATTGCACTACAAGCTGCACTATATTTCAAAATACGAGGGTCGCTCCGCAAACCGTCAGGTGATCTATCTGATAAGAAAATGCATCAAGGATTTTGAGCTTCGTGAGGGCGAGATCGACCTCCCCACAGACATCACCAAAACTCCCACAAAAGAAGAATGAAAAAATTCCGCCCCGAAGGGCGGAATTTTTCCTTTTAACTTCGCCGAAGGCGAACATTAACTCGCGCGGAGAGCGATCTTAACTTGCCGAAGGCAATCTTAACTCTCGCGAAGCGAGATCAATCAATCTCTCCCTTCGGCGGCTCAATTTCGATCTCATATCCCGTCGGCAGAGTGGGGAGGGGATAGCCGGTTTCGTCAAAGTCGATGCGCTGGATGTTGAAGAAACGGGGTGCGGGGGTGACGGTCTCGTTGTGCTCCTTCATGCCGTGGTAGGCGCACCAGACCTCGCTGCCGTCGGGGGAGCGGAAGAAGGAGGCGTGGCCGGGGCCGTAAAGTCCGTTTCCGTAAACGAAGAAGGGCTTTTCGTGCTTTTTCCAGTTCGCGGCGTCGGTAAGCGAACCGCCCGTGTGCTCGAGAACGCCGAGGCAGTAGTGGTCCGACCAACAGCCGTTGGCGGAATAGATGATGAAAAGTCTGCCCTCGCGCTCAAGGAAGAAGGCTCCCTCAACGATCGCATGTCTGCCAACATAGGGCGGCACAAGCTCCCAATCAAGCTCGGCGCGCGCGATCGTAGCCCAATTCGTGCCGTAGGTATAGGGATTCACAAGGTCGCAGATGTCGAGCACCTGACCGTACTGCGGGTCAACGCGGGAGGAGCAGAGGTACTGCACGCCGTCGGGCGCGGTGTAAACGGTGGGGTCGATCGAGAAGATATCGGGGCTCGGCTTGCCGCGGAAGATCCATTCGCCCTCAAAGGGGTCGTCGGCGGGGCCCTCCATTATGAAAAGACGCTTCTGGCTCGGCTCGGGCTTGATGCGTCCGCTGGTGTAAACATACCATTTTCCGTTCGAGCCGCGGTGCATTTCGGGCGCCCAGATGTCGCCCCAGATCCCGTCGCGCTCGCCGTTGGGGGTGTAGAGGATGCGCGAGTCGCCGTCGGTGACGATCGAGCCTGCGTGACGGCTGCGGAAGAGCTCAAGCTTCGAGCCGCGCGTGAAAAGGGCATAGTAATAGCCCGTTTTGGGGTCAAAGGTCATAAAAGGATCGGGCGCGTCAAATGGAGAAACTGGGTTGTGGAATTTTTTCATTGTGCCACCTCGTATGGTTTATTTTATTAGTATTATAGCATATAATAAACCCAAATTCAAGTGTTTTAGAAGGTTATTTGCCGCCCAAAAGTCTTTCCTTGGTCTCCTCGACAGTCTCGCCGTCCTTGGAGAAAACCTTTTCAATGATCTTGTCGTTCATCTTGGTAAAGCCCTCAACAGCACCCTGCTCGATCTTCTTGTAGCCGCCGACAACGCCGTCCTCGATCTTTTTGTAGCCCGCGACTACCTTTTCTGCTATCTTTTCGTTTGCTTCAATAAATTTAGACATTTTCCTGCCTCCTTTGCATTTTGTGCCTATATTATACCCCGCCGATGTTTGCGATTTTTTTGAGAAATGTTTGAGTTTTATTAAAATAATGTAGCAGGAACAGCTTTTTTGCTATTAACCGATAAAAATTGTAAACAGTTTGTAAACAGCGCAAAAATCGCGTTACTTTGCGTTGCTTTTTGTCATTAACTTTATGACACGGTGGCGAATGACAATGAGATGAGTTTTAAAAAAGGAGGGGATGTGTTTTGCACAATAATATCTCGGATGCGGAAAGCTTTTTTGAAACCGCATCGAAAGAGGAATTGATCGATTATTTGGTCAAAACGATTGAAAAAGAAGTAAGCAAGGGGGATGATGCAGACTGCGATCTGGTCCGTGAATGCAGCGACTGGCTCGACGAGCTGACCGAGGACGAAGTGACCTTCACGCCCGAGGAGCTTGAGCGAAAGCTTGCACAACTGAAGGCCGGCTCGGAATTGAAGAAGCCTGTCAAGATACGCAAAAAGGCAAAGCTTAAGACCTTTGTGCGCGTCGCCCTGATCGCGGCGGTGATCTTCACCATCTCGCTCGTATCCCTGTCCGCTGTGGCGATGAATAAGGGGTATGATTCGACATTGAATTATGTAGTTTCAAATATAGAAAAAATTCTTGGTTTAGCTTTTAGTGAAAAGATGTATGACAGTGGCATTACAATAATAAATAACAAGACAAGAAAATGTTATGAAAGTATGGATGAGCTGATAGAAGAAGAAAACTTGAGTATATTGCATCCAGCAAGTATGCCAGACAATATTAGAATTACACAGATAAATATGATTCATCAAACTGAAGAAAAGTATACATTATTTTTTTCTTTTTCGTCTGATTCATATAAATTAACATTAACAAATTATTATACAATTGATGTAGCAAATCTGAAAGGTTTTGAATGTGTTTCTGCGAATATTTTTGAGTATTATATAATTCAAAAAGACACGAATGATTTTTTGGCATTATTCCAATATAAAGGATTTGAATATATAATTCAGTCGCCAAGTTATGATGATCTATATAAAATGGTAAACAGTATGAAAGGATGACTAATATGAAAAAAACGATTACAATACTAATTTCAATGTTGATTGCATTTTCTTTTATATTTTCCGTTAATGCAGAGGGAACATCAAATATATATAATATTAATGGAAAAACTGTTGAATTCTTAACTGATTCATCGTTTACTAATGAACAGCAGTTAATAATTGCTAATTGTATAGCAAACGATATAGACAATTCGTCCGTGGCAACATACAATCTTTTGTGTACGATGTTTGGTCATAAAACAACCACAGAGACTATTACGGTAATAGAACATTGTGTTAGTGATACAGCACCAAGATGTTTAAGAACTTTTCAGGATGTTACTGCGTGTTCTCGTTGTGATTATGTATATGTTGAAGTAATTGGTTCTTCTTACATCTTTTGCTGCGACTAAAAAACTCTCTCTACCAAAAACCGCCTCATTGTCTCACAAATCGAAAAAAATCGAAAAAATTCGACAATTTTTGCAAAAACCGTGGTGCGCCCCGTGTTAATTATTTGAAAAGTGTGATATTATTTTCTCTGTTTGTGTTTGGAAAAAAAGGCAATGAGAGAAGAAATGGAACATGTTTTGAAGCAAATGCTTCGCGCGCTTGCACTTGAAACACGGTCTCGTTTGGGGCTGACCCAAAAAGAAATGTC
>JAFQGP010000106.1 GCA_017415485.1 Clostridia bacterium | reverse complement strand
GGTCAAGGCGTTAGCCTCCCCAGGCTTCTCCTGGGAGTAGCTCCCGCCGCAGCGGGTGATGAGGGGACACCCAGAACGCTTTGTTCGCACTTGCTTTCCATTATTCATTCTTCATCATTCATTATTCATTATTCATTTGGCCAATCTCGATTATTGATGAATAATGAATAATGAAGCCGCTTCGCTGATGAATAATGAATAATTAATTAAAGGGACCGAATCATCGGAAAAATGATTCAGTCCCAAAATATTTAATGTCTCTTTCTCACAACCTCAAATGCTTCCTCTGCGATGTCGACGGTTTCGGCGATGTCGGCGTCGGTGAGGGCGGCGTTGATGAAGTGGTTGTGGTGGTTGGTGAAGAATACTCCCCTCTTGACGCACTCGGCGATCCACTCCTGATGGAGCATCAGCGTGGGGTCGTCGGCTATGCGGAGGTAGAAGAGCGAGGGCGCGCCCGTGACGCGGAGGTCGAAGCCGTTGTGATTTGCGGCGGCGATGAGACCCGATTTGAGCTTTTCGCCCTTTTCGATGAGGATGCGCGGCATATCGAGCCGCTTCATCTTGTTTATGCAGGCAATTCCCGCGGCGAAGGGCACGGCGGAGAGCCAATAGCTGCCCGTGTAGGACATTCCCGAAACGGTGTTTTTGAGGAAATTCTTGCCGCAGAGCGCTGAGACGTTATATCCGTTTGCAAGTGCCTTGCAGAAGCAGATGAGGTCTGCCTCGAAGCCGAAATAGTGGTCGGAGCCCGCGATGTCAAGGCGGAAGCCCGCGCGGACGTCATCAACAACGAGCACGGTGCCGTTTTCGGTGCACATTTTTCGCACTTCCTGCCAAAAACCCTCGGCGGGCATGACGTTATCGGCAAAGTTGCCGTGCATATAGGGCTGCGAGATGACCGCCGCGATCTGACCCTCGTTTTCTTTGAAGACCTTGCGCAAGCCGTCGAGATCGTTCCAATCGACGTAGATATTGTGCATTACGTCCTCGGGGAGGACGCCGGAATAGTCGATCTTCTGCGTCCAGGGCGACACGCCGTGGTAATATCCCTTGAAAAAGACGATCTTTTTGCGGTGAGTATAGGCTCTCGCGGTCATAACGGCGAGGGTGGTAACGTCGTTTCCGTTCTTCGCGAAGAACGCCCAGTCGGCGCTTGCAACGGTATCGACGAGGAGCTCGGCAAACTCGATCATCTTGGTCGAGGGCAGAGTCGTGCAGTCGCCGAGAGCTCTTTGCGCTGCCGCCGCGGCGTCAACGTCGGGGTCGTTGTAACCGAGGACGTTCGGGCCGTAGGCGCACATATAGTCGATAAACTTGTTGCCGTCAAGGTCCCAGACATAGGTACCTTCTGCCCTCGAGGAGAAGAAGGGGAACGCCTCGACGGGGGTATAGCAACCCTCGGCGGGGCCGAGATGGCCGTAGATGCCCGAGGGGATGACCTTCATTGCGCGGGCAAACGCCTCGCGGCTTTTATCGTAAGTGTTAATTTTTCTCATAATTTCACCTCTTAAGCAAGATAGAGCGTAACGCGGTCGAGAATTCTGTTGACATTATCGACCTGCGAGATCATACCGCCGATGCGGACCTTGCCCTCGCCGACTGCGGCAACGGCGTTGACCCTGCCGTCAAAGAGATCGCGCGCGAGCTTGATGTCTTCAAATCGCATAAACGAAGAAAAACTCTTGGGCGCTTCCTTCAGCACGCGCAGTACGTGATCCTTCGCCTCGATGCCGAGGACGTGATCGTCGCCGATTGCAAGCTTGATGGTGCCGTCAACGATATAGGATGCGCTCGCCTGACCGATCATATCGACGTTTCCGATCTGAGCGATGGCGTTTGCGATCAGGTGGAACATCAAAAGCGTGCTTTTTTCGAAGAAAATGGGATCCTCGAGCGCTTTTTCGTCGGCGCGGAGGTAGGAGGACAGAATATCGGTCAGGGGCATAAACTTTTTGAGCAGAAAGCCGAGCCTTGCAAAGCCCTTCGAGGGAATGGGCGTGACCGTGCCGTCGATCATTCCGTTGAATTTTTCGGGGGAGGAAAAGGGCAAAATAATATTGCAGGAATCGCATTCCTCGGCGAACCAAGCCCTGCCGTCAGCAAAGCAAAGTGCACCCGAAGGGCCGCCCTTGACGCGGAATCCGAGCGAGATCTTTTCGTTTTTTATAAGCTCCCTTGCGCGCTCATCGAGCTCGCAAAGGCGGGGGATGCTGCCGAGTACGGCATAAAGATTGATATACGCGAGTGTTTTTGAGTCCGTCATTTTTTCACCGCCTGAAATTTATTGTATACAATTATATCATATAATTCTATTCATTGCAACAAAAATGAAAAAACTTTATATCAATTATTATTGAATTATCAAATGGTTATTGCAAAAGCTCCGTCTTCGTGGTATAATAAGTAAAATCGGAGGTGAAAATATGTCTTTCCTTTATTTTCTCGAAGAGATCAGAAACCCCGTGCTTGACTTTTTGTTTTCGATCGTCACTCTTTTTGGCGAGGAAACGGTGTTTATGGCGGTGGGAATGATCGTTTTTTGGTGCGTGAACAAGCAGAAGGGCTATTATCTGCTCTCGGTCGGCTTTGTCGGCACCGTTATCAATCAGTTCCTCAAGATCACTTTCCGCGTTCCGCGCCCTTGGGTGAAGGATCCGAATTTCACGATCGTTGAATCCGCGCGCGAGGCGGCAAGCGGCTACTCCTTCCCCAGCGGTCACACACAGACCTCGGTCGGGCTTTTCGGCGGACTTGCGCTGAAGTTCAGAAACCGCGCCGTTCGCATCGCGTCGATCGCGCTTTGCGTGCTTGTACCCCTTTCAAGAATGTATCTCGGAGTTCACACTCCCGCCGACGTCGGAGTTTCGATCGTCATCGCGCTCGTTCTCATATTCGCGCTCGCTCCCCTTTTTGAAAAAGCGGAAAAGTCGCCGAAGGTGATGTACGCACTTCTCTTCTCGCTGACGGGAATCATGCTCGCATATCTGCTCTTTATCAGCTTTTGGAGCTTCCCCGAGGAGGTCTTCCACGTTGACAACGTGCACAATTACACCTCGGCGGTCAAAAACGCCTACACGCTTACCGGCTGTATGCTCGGATTCCTCGTTGTTTACACCGTGGATCTGAAATGGCTCAAGTTTGACACCAAAGCCGTTTGGTGGGTTCAGCTAATCAAGATCGCGGGCGGACTTGTGCTCGTTCTGGCAGTAAAAGAGCTTCTCCGCGCGCCGCTTGCGGCAATTCTGCCCGAAAACACTTGGGCAAGGATGATCCGTTACTTCTTGATGGTCGTCACGGCGGGAACTCTCTGGCCTATAACATTCAAATACTTTGCAAAACTCGGAGGTAAAAAGGAATGACTTTCAACGTAAACCATCCCATTCTCTTCGTCATCGTCGGCGCGATCATTGCGATCGTTCTGGCACAGTCCGCCTTCTTCCTTGCACGTGCCATCAAGCGCGCGAAGGAGCTCGGACTTGGCGAGCATGTCAAAAAGACGGTGATCTCCGCCGCTATCTTCACGGTAGCACCCGCAGTTGCGGTGCTGATCGGCGTTGTCGCGCTCTCAAAGAGCCTTGGAATTCCGCTTCCGTGGCTCAGGCTTTCCGTCATCGGCTCGATCACTTACGAAACCGTTGCCGCGGGCAATGCGCTTGAAGCGGCAAATATGAGTGCGGGTACGACGGTCACCGATCCCTCGATCTACATAACCATCGCGTGGGTAATGACAGTCGGCATCGCGGCGGGACTCATTCTTGTTCCCTTTGTCACCAAAAAACTTCAAAGCGGACTCGCAAAGGTCGGTATGAAGGACAAAAAGTGGGGCGAGATCTTCAACAACGCCATGTTCCTCGGTATGATCTCCGCCTTTCTCGGCTACGTTTTCTGCGACGTCGGACTTGTTGCCAAGGGCGACACCTCGGGTCTGATCCCCGTTTGTGTAATGGCGACCTCGGCGGTCGTTATGGCAATTTGCGGTACTATCGCAACAAAATGCAAGATCCGTTGGCTGACCGATTATGCTCTCCCGATGAGCCTTATTGTCGGAATGGCATCGGCAATTCCCTTCACAATGCTTTTAGGAGGTTAAAATTATGAAAAACACTAACCTTTCATATATGGAAAGCGTTCACAAAAGCGGACGCATCTGGGGCATCGCGGTTGCCTGCGTGCTCTTTGCCTTCCCCGTGGCTCTATCTCTGATCTTCGGCACACTTCCCGATTTTGGTGTGCTCCTCAAGGGTGTTTTTGCAACTGCCCCAATGTATTGGGCTGTCGGAATCGTTGAGATCTTCACCTACGTCCCCATGCTTGGCGCGGGAGGTACTTACCTCTCCTTCATCACGGGCAACATCTCGAACCTCAAGCTGCCCTGCGCCATCGACGCAATGGAGCGCGCGGGCGTCAAGGCATCCGACGAGGAAGGCGAGGTCATTTCCACCATCGCCATCGCGGTTTCGAGCATCGTGACCACCCTCATCATCGTCATCGGCGTCATTTGCATCGTTCCGCTGACGCCCATCCTTGAATCCCCCGTTCTTGTTCCCGCATTCGATATGATCCTGCCCGCGCTCTTCGGCGGTCTTGCGGTAGTTTTCATCTCAAAGAACCTCAAGCTCTCGATCGCGCCCATCATCCTGATGCTCGCGCTCTTCATCTTCGTGCCCGCGCTCAACGCCTCGACCGTCGGAATTATGGTTCCCGTCGGAGTCGTATTCACCGTCATCGTTGCGCGCATCCTTTACAAGAAAGGAGTGCTCTGATATGTGGCTTCTCGCGCTCATTCCCGCGGCGATAGTCGTCTTTTTGGCGGTGCTGATCGTCCGCGCATCGGCTTTCAAGCCCAAAAAACAACCCGAGCTTGACACCTACGAGGTCAAGGTCGACAAGGAAAAGGCTGCCGCCAAGCTTGCCGAGCTCGTTCGCTGCAAGACGGTATCCTACCGCGATCCCGCACTTGAGGACGACGCGGAATTTGAAAAACTTATCGCGCTTCTCCCCTCGCTCTACCCGAACGTGAACAAGGTCTGCGAGTTCACCCGACTCGAAAACCGCGGGCTTCTCTTTCGCTGGGCGGGCAAAAAGAACGATTCCCCCGCCGTTATGATGGCGCACTACGACGTCGTTCCCGTCAACGAGGATCTTTGGGACACCCCCGCGTTTGAGGGCATCATCAAGGACGGCTTCGTAATCGGACGCGGCACGCTCGACACAAAAGTCACCTTCTCCGGCATCCTTTTTGCCGCAAATCAGCTCATTGGTGAGGGATTTGTTCCCGAAAACGACATTTATTTCGCATTTTCGGGCGGCGAAGAGGTCAACGGACTCGGCGCTGTGCGCATTGTTGACTATTTTGAGGAAAAGGGCATCGAGCCCGCGCTTGTCATCGACGAGGGCGGTGCGGTCGTTGAAAACGTGTTCCCCGGCGTCAAGGTTCCTTGCGGTTTGATAGGCATCGCAGAAAAAGGTATGATGGACGTCAAATATACCGTAAAATCGCAGGGCGGTCACGCATCGGCTCCCAAGCCCGGCGCGCCGATCGACAGACTTGCCTCGGCTTGCCGAAATATGGTCGAGCACCCCTTCAAGCTCAAGCTCACCGCGCCCGCCGCAGAGATGTTCGACACTCTCGGCAGATACTCCTCCTTCGTTTACCGCATCATCTTCTCGAATCTGAAGATCTTCCTGCCCGTGCTTGATATGATCTGCAAGAAGGACGGCGGCGAAATGAACGCGCTGATGCGAACCACGGTTGCCTTCACGCAGGCGCAGGGATCCTCGGCAACCAACGTCATCCCGCCCGAGGCTTCGCTCGTTTCAAACATTCGTCTCAACCCCGCCGACGATATGGAATCGGCGCTTGAGTATATCAAGAAGACCGTCGGCGACGAGAACGTTGAGGTCACCTGTATGCACGGAATGAACCCCTCGCGCATCTCGCGCACCGACTGCGAGGGATTCGAGAAAGTCGCCTCCGCAGTTGCCTCGACCTGGAAGGGCTGCATCGTTGCGCCCTACCTGATGGTTCAGTGCTCCGACTCGCGCCATTGGGGCCGCATCTCCGACCGCGTATACCGCTTCTCCGCAATGGACCTGACCAAAGAAGAACGCGCCTCGATCCACGGCAACAACGAAAAGATCCGCATCGAAGCCCTCGGAAGGACTGTGGAGTTTTATATTCGACTTATGAAAAAGTGTTAAATAATATGGAGCGTTCTCAAAAATGAGAGCGCTCCTCGTTATTTTTGGTAAGTTTTTTCTTGATAGTCTGCACTGCACGAACGACAAGCGTTGCTTTGCGGACACAAACGAGAACAGAACTCGAGCAATAGTTGAGAAACAATAGATACGCTCTATTGAAAAAGCTCTTTAAAGATGATATAATTGTATTACAACAGAAGGAGGTAGATGCAATGACTATCGGTAATAACATAAAACAATTAAGACAGCAGAAAAATCTGACGCAAGATCAAGTTGCGGAAAAATTAGGAGTTTCTTATCAAGCCGTTTCGAAGTGGGAAAACAATGCCAATACGCCGGATATTGCTCTGCTGCCCCGGATTGCGGATTTATTTGGCGTGACCATTGATGCGCTGTTTTCGGATAGTATAGCGGATCATTCCGCTCTTCGCCCCTTTATGAAAGATGATGACGTCATAAGAGTTGTGCAGATGAGAGGGGCAAAAATTATAAAGGTTTCCTCCGTTTTTTCACCCGACGAACCACCCATTGAAATCGCTTTTCCTCACGATTGCAACGACAGAACACAGTATTTCAAGGTAGAGGTTTATGGGCACATAATATCCGACAGTTCGATTAACGGAGATGTTGTGTGTCATCAAAGCATAAAATGCAGTGCAATTAACGGAGATGTCAAGAGCGAAGGAAATATCTGTGTAAACGAATTGAACGCCCAAAAGGTCATTTGTAACAATATTAGCGATTGCTATAAGCTTCAAGCTAAAACAATAGAATGTGCGGGAAATATCGCATCCGTTAATTTGACTTGCAATCAAACCATCAACAAAAAATAAAGGCACCGCCGAAAGTAACATTTAATTACTTTCGGCGGCATTGTATTTTACAAGCAAAGCTGCTTTTGCGCAGATGCAGGGGAATAATATTTAGTTTTCTATACTCTTCATCGCCTTTTTGAACTGGAAGATGAAGAGAACGATGGTAAATGTGACGGCGATGATGTCGGCGATGGGCTCGGCTGTGTAGACTCCGAGGGTCTTATCGGTCATAAACTGAGGAACGATGTAGATGAGGGGCAGGAGAAGCACGAACTTCCGCACTACTGCTACGGTCACGGATGAGAGTGCCTTGCCGAGGGATACAAAGGTCATCTGGCAGGCGATCTGTGCGCCGAAGATGATGAGCCCGCCAAAGTAGATGCGGATAACGCCCGCGGTGAAGTCGATGAGGGCGGCATCGGGCGTGAATATCGACGGGAAGAGGCGGGGGAAGATCATTATCACGCTCCACAGAAGAACGGAATAGGTAAGGCAAGAGATCAGAAGCAGGCGATAAGTCTTTTTGACGCGAGCGGCGTTCTTTGCGCCAAAATTATAGCTGAGGATCGGCTGCGCGCCCTGCGCAATACCGTTCATCGGAAGCATTGCAAACTGCATGACGCTTGAAAGGATGGTCATCGCGCCGACGGCAATGTCCCCGCCGTAATCAAGAAGCGAGGAGTTGAAGCAGACCGAAATGACGCTCTCGCTCGCCTGCATCATAAAGGTTGCAAGTCCAAGCCCGAGGCAGGGGAGAATGATCTTTGCAGAGATCTTCATATTGCCCGTCTTCAATCGGATCATAGCCTTCTTCGAGAAAAGGAAGGAAAGCACCCAAGCGGTCGAGAGCGACTGCGAAATGACGGTTGCGAGCGCCGCGCCCTTGACTCCCATGCCAAAAACGTAGATTAAGAGCGGGTCGAGCGCGATATTCGTCGCCGCACCGATGACGACAGAGAGCATTGCGATCTTCGAGTAGCCCTGCGCGGTCACAAAAGCGTTCATTCCGAGCGTCAACTGCACGAAAATTGTGCCGAGCGCGTAGATATTCATATAATCGCAGGCATATTCGATGGTGTTTTCACTCGCGCCGAAGGCAAGCAGGAGCGGGCGGTTGAAGATCAGCAAAACCGCGGTCAGGATCACCGATATGACGATCTGCAGCGAAAAGCAGTTGCCGAGGATCTTCTCTGCACTCTCAGTATTTTTCTCGCCCATCGCAATCGAGGCGCGCGGCGCGCCGCCCGAGCTGACAAGCGCGGCAAATGCGGAAACGATCATAATTATCGGCATACAAACGCCGACACCCGTCAGCGCAAGATCGCCGATCTCCTCGATATGGCCGATAAAAATTCGGTCAACGATGTTATAAAGCATATTAATGAGCTGTGCCGTGACGGTCGGCAGAGCCAATTTGAACAAAAGCCCACCCACGGGAGCTGTGCCGAGAAATTCTTTGTTGTTCGTTTGAGGTCACCTCTTTTTAACATAATATGCGCATATTATGTTAGTATTATATAAAAATTATCACATATTATGTTGACAACCGAATCGGATTGTGATATACTATTATCGAAAGGAGTTGATATTATGGCTAAAGTATCGACAAATATCAGCATTGATGCTGAAACAAAAGCAAAAGCGCAGGTTCTTCTTGCGGATTTCGGAATGGATCTTTCCACCGCAGTCAATATTTTTCTCAAGCAAATGATCTACGAAGGTTCATTCCCCTTCTCCATCACTCGCGACAACCCCAACAAGCTGACGCTCGACGCTATGAAAGAAGCGGAAGATATGGCTCGCTCTCCCGAAAAATACAAAAGCTACAAGGACGTTGACTCTATGATGGAGGACATTTTAAGTGAAATATGAAATTGTCCCATCGAATCAATTTCGCAAAGACCTGAAACTTGCTCAAAAACGCGGATATGACATTGACAAAATAAAAAAGGTCATATCTGCGCTTGCCGGCGGCGAAACACTTGAAGCGAAATATCGCGATCATGCGCTGACGGGAGATTACAACGGTTTTCGTGAGTGCCATATCCAACCCGATTGGTTGCTCATTTATCAGATCAATGGAGACCGCCTGATCCTCTTTCTCGCCAGAACCGGAACGCATAGCGATCTTTTTTAATTTTATCACAATTCACATTTTTTGTCAACAGTAAAATGTTCAATAATTGTTGAACTAAAATGCGAATAAAGCGGTAGACAACGGGGGAAATTTATGATATAATATAAGGTACATCACACAGAGGAGGACGATATGGCAAGAAAAGTCAAGAATTTCCGCGATCTTGGCGGTATTCCCGCGGCGGACGGCAAGCGCGTTTGCTACGGTAAGCTTTACCGAAGCGGTCATTTGGGCAAAATTAAACTTGAAGTTGCCGAAAAACTGCGCGACCGCAATGGTCTTCGCACGGTCATCGACCTCCGCGCACCCGCAGAGCTTTCGCATAAGCGCGACATCGTGCCCGAGGGCGTTGATTATCTCCACATCCCGCCCCTGACCGACGAACAGAACCCCGCCGTCACGAGGCACACGGGGCCCTCGATCCTCAAAAAGATCATGAAAGTCGAAGGCGGCGCGCGAACCTACCTTTCCGACACCTACCGCACGATGATCTCCTCCGAGCCCTCACTTGAGGCGTTGCGCGAATTTTTCCGCATCCTTCTTGAGGACGACGGCGCGGTGCTTTGGCATTGCACGCAGGGCAAAGACCGCACGGGCGTTGTTGCGGCAGCAACACTTCTCGCTCTCGGCGTTGACCGCGACGAGATCATGCGCGACTATATGAGGACGAACCGCTCCTGCCGATTCAAAAATTTCTGGATCTTCATCGGCGTCACGCTCGTGACTCTCAGCGTCCGCAAGGCGCACAACCTCAACCTGCTTCTCTCCTCGCGCCGCGGATTCCTTTCCGCCGCATTCGACGAGATCGACCGCGTCTGGAACGGCACCGAAGGCTTCCTCCACAACGCCCTCCGCCTCTCCGACGAGGACATCCGAGAACTACGCGAGATCTATCTTGTATAAAGAAAAAGACTGCTTCCGTGAGCAGTCTTTTCTTATTATTCAAAAGCCTTGCGGAAGGGTGTGATGTCCGCCTCGCCGTATAGCTCTTCGTAGTCCTCGCCGAGGAAGCAAGCGAATGTGCTGATGCGGTCGAATCCAATGGCGCGGTAGTCGCGGATGTCGGCTGACATCGCTTTTTCGTCGAGAACAAAGCGCGCGGGCGGCTTTTTCCAACGCGAAAAAAGCGAATTATCATACCAATATTCAAGAACCTTAGCGTCCTCCCTGCCGAAATATTCAAGCAGCGGCGCGATCATTGCGCGCTCACGCTCGATGCGGATTGCGGAATCCTCGCCCTTGGCGGTGTATTTTTCAAAGGGCGCGTATTCGAGGAAGAGGCCGCCCACGTTATGGGCAAGCGTCGGGGGCGTTATCGTGTCGATGTAGGCAAGATAAGCCAGGCGGGCATCGGGGATGTGACGTCTGATCTCATCGAGAGCCGCGCGCAGGGCTATATATTGCTGATCGGACGGCGAAAGGGCGCGGCATTTCGGGCAATGGCAATGTATCCCTCTGCCGTCATCCATCCAGAAATAGAAATTTTTACTGCTCCCGTAAAGCGCGAGCGCAAGAGAGGCGGCGCGCTTTGCGAAAAGCGAGAGCGCATCCGCGTTCGAGACGCAGAAATTCCAATCGCTTACCCTCTCGCCCGCCGCGTACATCCAGAAATATTCGGGATGATCGGCGAAAAGCGACTTGTCCATAAGATACCCCGCCGCGTGGCACTCATACTCGACCTCA
The DNA here is from genome assembly GCA_017415485.1 of Clostridia bacterium. GTDB lineage: Bacteria > Bacillota > Clostridia > Oscillospirales > CAG-272 > CAG-390. The sequence goes on along the minus strand of JAFQGP010000106.1, from coordinate 4,660 downwards.
AGTCCGCGCGAGCGGGCATAGTCGATCAGCGCGCGGTATTCGGGCGTTTCCAGCAAGGAAAGCAGACGCTCGAGCGTCTTCGGCGCATCCTTTCCGCCCTCGGGATGGATGCCGAGGGTATCGATCCCCGCATCCGCAAGCCTGTCGATCCACTTTTTCGAAAGCTCACCCGGGTGAATTATCATTCCGTTTTTCATTTGGTTACTCCAACAGTTTTGATGCCTTAATTGTAGCACAAAACGGGCACAAATGCAAGCAATATTTTGCCCCGGGGCGGTTTTGGCCTCGTTATTTTTATCACGAGCTCGTAGGGACCGACGTCCTCGGCGGTCCGAGCCCAATGATGTTTTTGCTGTGTATTTTATCAATAGAAATAAATTATAGTTTCTGAGTTTTACCAAATATTTAATTTAATGCCCACGGACCGCCGAGGACGTCGGTCCCTACAGAAACAATTATATTGTTTGCTTCTAAATTCAATTATCTGATAACCTTCCGTTTGTTCGGAACGTCGAGGCGCCGTCCCCTACAAATTGTAATATAATTTTTACTCCTATTTGAAATATTTCCTCAGCACCTCGTCGAGCTTCGCGTATGCCTCGCCAGTCAGCTGATACCTTGCAGCATAATCAACGCCGCCATCGGTTTCGTAATAACCGCAAACGATGCGCGGGGCGTCGGTCGGCTCGTTGCACAGCGAGAACGTGAAGACCGTCTGAAAGTCATAGTAAAGTTCAACGTGATAGTTAAAGCCCGAATGCCCCTTATTGCTCACGGGATCGCTTGCCTTGACGGTCTTCAGCGCGTTCATGAAGCCATTGAAAGCGGTTCTGTTAAACGTCGTGTTCAGATACGCAACCTCGCCCGTCTTACCGTTTGTTACAACGATACTGTTAACGAGTGAAATATCGGCTTTTGAAAGATCAAGCGTCTTATTCGACGGATCCGCGATCGGCGTGCTATTGATCTCGACAAGCTTGACGTGACCGTTCTCCGGCACGATATCATAAATATGAACTCCGCCGTCCTCGGTCACACCGCGAAGGCGCAATTTTTCTTCCGATGTGAAGAATTTGAGGCTCATCGGCGCGGTGTAGAAGATATCATTACAGGATACGGTCTTATCGTCCTTGATGATATATCTGAACATAAATTTACCGTCAACAAGTCCAAAAAAGATCCTGTTCTCTTCCTTTGTACCGTCACCGTCGATATCAAACCACTCGGTTTCGGTAGCCGTGGGATAATATCTTTGCGGCGACGCGCCGAAGAGCATATCGTAAACGATAGCATAATAGAAATTCTCTTGCGGAGCATTGTCGTCTATATACTGCCAATTTACCCAAAAATCCCCGATATAGCTCGAGATCGGATTCTGCCAGTGGACAATATTAACGTCATTCGGTCCGAGATTTTTGTCAAGCAAAATTTGGCGCATTTGGCTCGCGTTCACCCCCTTGAGATCCCAAAGTTCATCGTCGAGCCAGGAGCGCTGCTTGCTTTCAAGCAGACCAAACGAAAAGCTGCTCGGTGCCATCTGCCAGACGTAGACGTCGTACTTTCTCGAAGGATCGTAGGCGGAATAGGAAGGATCAAAAACGACTGTCGCGTTGTTGACCTCATATTGCATTGCATCGTTTTTCACGGTCAATTTGACATGTCCGTTTTCGACGGATATATCATACAGAACATCCTTTCCATCTTCGGTTCTGCCGTGCAGACGAACCTTGCCATCAGCGGAATTGACAAAGTTGAGGTGCATCGACTCGATGTAAAAATTGTCGAAGTAAGCCGCAGTGCTGCCGTCTTTGCTGATCACGTAGCTGAACATAAATTTGCCGTTCTCAAGACCGTGGCAGACCTTATGGTATTCGTCCTCGCCGTCACCGTCAATGTCAAACCAACAATGTTCATATATGCCCGGGTAATAGTCACTCGCGTTTTCCCCGAAAAGCATATTCCTTACAATTGCAAGATACATATTCTGATACGGCTTGATGTCGTCCAAAGCACTCCATCTTTCCAAATAATCGCCGTATCCGTAGCTTGTAAGCATATTGCTTACAGGCAGGATATGTATTTTGTCCTCGCTGATGTTGTACGTAGAAAGGATCGCGCGCATTTCCGAAGCGGTGACTGCGCGTATTCCGAGCGGCATATTTTTTTCATTATGATTCCTGTCAGAATGAGGGAAGAGCGAGAAGGACAAGCTGTGCTGCCCCGGCTGCCAGACGAAAACGTCGAGCCCGTTTGAGGAATCAAGTCCAAGATAAGTGTCATTTATCACCTCGAATTCCACCCACGCGCCGTCGGATTCGAAGCGGTATCTGCCGGGGGAGTATATGTCGTAATGCTCGGTGATATCATAGCTCATATAAGTGACGGATCTGCTCACCTTTATTGCATCTTCAGTCCACCCACCTACACCTTCAAGCGGCAAAAGCTCATTTGCTCCGCCATAGCGGAAAATCTTAAAGCTCCTTCCTATACTTCGCTCCGGCAAGGATCTGTTCTTCCATTTCAGCCAAAAAACAATGTTGTTATCCTCATGTTTTGCCCAGATAAACGATGCCTCCACGCCTTTTACTTCACTGCCGCTGTCTATGATCCTGATATAATTACCGTTTGCATCATGAACCGTTTGCGGATAATAATCATATTGCTGCATCAGGGAATAAAGAACAAGCTTTTTGTGCCCGATACCGATGTTATCCCGGTCTATTTTCATCACTATATCGTCACCGCGTGCTGTCAGAATTCCCGAAAACAGGAGATGCTCTGCCTCAACTCGGTCACGCCACTCATTATACTCGGTGTTGCTGACGAGATCGCCGGTACTTTCATACTTGATATCCTCTATTTCTGCTTTGAGAACCAACGCACGTATCTTTTTGCCGTCGTTACGGTAACGAATAACGACATCGTAGGACGCCAAATCTTTAATTAATATGCTTCCTTCCATCACACTTGGACTTTCAACCGTGACGGTAGCCATCACGTCACCGCTGATGTTCCATACCCTTCCAGGAACGAGTAATTCGCGAACATCGCGCCTCGGATTCGTCAAAAAGCAGACAGAAAGGGCGAGAGTTGCGACAAGTGCGATGATAATTATCCAGAACGCGGGCTTTTTGTAGTTCAGGACGGATTTTATTCTTTGCTTTACACCGACCTCACCGAAGGCGAGGGGGCACGCCATTATTCTTTTGCGATGCAGGCTGCAGGAGAGGAGCGCCTCGGAATAGCTCTTTTTGGCGGCGGTATCCATCGTTTTGATGACTTTCTCATCGCAAGCCGACTCGATATCGCGGCAAAGAAGCACGTAGGCGACCCACAGAAGCGGGTTGAACCAATAAAACGCGAGGATCGCAAAGCCGATGGGCTTCCAAAAATGGTCGCCGCGGCGGAGATGCGCCCTTTCGTGCGCAAGGACGTGCTCGAGTGCTTCGCCGCTCATTCCCGACGGCACGTAGATACGCGGGCGGATCACCCCAAGGATGAAGGGCGAATCAACTTCGTCGCAGAAATATACGTTCTTCTCTCCCCTGACCGACGCGCGGACTTTGAAGCGGAGCGAGATATACGAAACAATTTCGTAGCCGAGCATCAAGGCTATGCCTATAACCCAAACGACCGAAGCGATCGCGACGACGAGCTGCATCGGGTTGACGCTTGTGCCGATCCCGGGCGTGAGGTTGGTCGATATTATCGGGTTGATAACACTGTTCACCGCGCCGATCCCGCTGTTGATCTCGGGTGTGGGCGAGAACATAATGTCCTTCGGTATGGGCTCGGCGGACGGGATTAGGCTGAATATGCTTTCAAGTGAAAAGGGGAAAACGAGCCTCAATCCGACGATGCCCCACAAGAGGCAATTTATCCACTTCGGTGCCTTTTTCATCAGCGGTCGGCAAAGCAAGACCGCGAGCACAAGCCACCCCGCCGTCACACTGAGATTGAATATTTTGATAAAAAGATCGCTCATACCTTATCCTTTCCGAATTCCTCGATCATGCGGCGGATCTCCTCGATCTCCTGCTCGCTCGGTTTTTTGCGCGATGCGAACGCCGCTATAAATGCGGGAAGCGAGCCCGCAAAAGTGTCCTCCACGAATCTTTCGCTCTGCATTGCGTAAAAATCGTCCCTTGTTATCAGCACGCTGACCACGCTCTGCTCGGTCTTGAAAAGTCCGCGCTCGCAGAGCTTTTTGAGCACCGTGTACGTCGTTGTGCGTTTCCACGCGAGCTCCTTTTCGCAAAGAGCGACGAGCTCCTTTGTTGTCAGCGGGGCATTTGCCCAAACTATATCCGCAAATCGCGCCTCCACAGCGCCAAGTCTTAATTCTTCCATTTTTGTGCCTCCTTTTGTCTATCATCAATAGACTGCGTGTATAGTCTATCACAAATAGACAGATTTGTCAATAGTTTTTATGAAAAAAGATGATTGTTTCCGCATTTTATAGAAATTTACAAAGATTTTCAAGAAGCAAGTGCGAACAAAGCTTTCTGGGTGTCCCCTCATCACCCGCTGCGGCGGGAGCTTCTCCCAGGAGAAGCCTGGGGAGGCTAACGCCTTGAGCTAAATATTTCTCTCTTAGAGAAATGCTAAATTTTTGCTACGCAAAAGCTAAATTCGCGCTTGGCGCGAGCTAAATATTCCG